>JAUXFZ010000525.1 GCA_030622585.1 Myxococcales bacterium | reverse complement strand
TTCACCCACGACTCGCGCGCGCAGATGATGGAGACGCTGCGGGAGGCGCTGGACGGGTTTCTCCCTCAGCCCTGGATTATCGCGTTCGGCTGGGACCCCATCATGATTCGCAATCTCTAACCGCCGACGCTCGCGGAGCTCGACGAGCTTTCGCCGGATAAGCCGCTGGTGATCCTGACCCAGGCGATGCACGAGGCTTTTGCGAACAGCGCGGCACTACGCGAAGCCGGGATCACGCGCGACACCGCGGACCCCCCGGGAGCGGCGTTTGGCCGGGACGAACACGGCGAGCTGACTGGCTCGGTGCTCGAGGTCAACGCCGTCAACTATCTGCTTCGGGCGCTACCGGTCCTGCCACCCGCACTCACGGAGCTGATGCTTCGCTGGACGCTGGCCGATTACGCACGCGGGGGCTTCACTACGATCGGGGTGCTCGGACCCGTCGGGCGTGCGGAGGACCCGATCGGATTGCTGCGTGAGTTGGGGGACGACCCGCACGTCCCAGTTCGCACTGTCGTCTACGGCTTGCCGGCCCAGCTCGACCTCGACGAGAAACCGGACGCCAAGCACGACACTCGCTTCGAGCTTCGAGGCGTGAAGTTCTGGATGGACGGATCGCCGTACACGGGAGGAGCCGCGTTTGCGGAGCCATACGCGGACACGGAGCTCACGCGAGAAGAGCTTCATCTGAAACCGGGCCATATGGGCCCGCTCAACTACGAGCTCGATGCGTTCACCGAGGAGCTCGGCCGTTTTCATCGCGCGGGTTATCACGTCGCGGTGCATACCCAAGGCGAGCGCGCGATAGAACGGGTGCTCGACGCAGCCGAGGCAGTGCTGAAAACCGACCCCTGGGAAGACCACCGCCACCGTTTGGAGCACAACGCGCTCATCACGACCGAACAAATCGAGCGCGCGAAAGCGCTTGGTTTCGAGCTGAGCTTTTTCACCGACCACATCTACTACTACGGCGACCGCCTCCGGGAGCTCGTCGGCGACCGCGCCGAACGCTACATGCCCGTCGGCACGGCGTTTCGGGAAGGGCACCGGGCCACGTTGCATAGCGACAACCCGATGACCCCGATCGGGCCGTTGCGTGTGATGCGAACTTCGATGCTCCGTATTCCGCGCAAGGGGGGTGAGCCCCTGGCGCCGACCGAGCGACTGACAGTCGCAGAAGCGTTCGCCGCGATGACGACCCACGCGGCTCGACAGCTCGGGGTCGAAGAGCATCGAGGGTCGCTGGAACACGGCAAGGCAGCCGATTTGGTTCTGCTATCCCGCAATCCCTTCGATACCGCGCCCGAGAAGCTCGGCGACATCGAGGTCTTGGGTACATGGATCGACGGACAACCCGTCGACACCAGACGTGTGTCACGCCCGAACCTGGGCATCGCCTTGCGTGCGGTCCGACAGATGGCGGCGCGGTAGCCGCTCAGTTGTCGTCTGCCGAGTCTAGGGGCTCGGGCAACACCGCGAATACGAGCCCTACGTCGGCGATGGGTCGCGTCATATAAACGCGTCCTTGAAAGACAGCACGTGTCTCGTCCGTGCCGATGGCGTCCAGGAATTCTTTTGGCAGGAAGGCGTCCGCCTGCGTGCCAGCCACGAGACTGAACAACTCGAGTCCCACCAACATCCGGTCGAGCAGTTGATTCATATCCCCCGCCATCGGAACCATCATGGAAGCTCTCTGCACCTCCTCACCTTGCCCGATGACCTCCAGCATGAACGCCGGATGCCGTTTGACGGTGCATCGTGTTTTGGTGCGACCGCTCCCAATGTCCTCGTTGGACCCCTCCTCACAGCGCGCGACCACGGGCCCGAGTAGCGACGCTGCAACTGCATCTGCTGGGGTCCAGGTCGCTGACGTCGGCTCTTCAGCGCCGGTCTCGGCGACGTCGTCGCGGAGAAGGGTTGCGATACCCACCAGCACCACGCACACGAGCGCGGCGCTGGCGGCCACCGTAGCCAGACGGGGCCCCTGAGACTTCGATTCCATCATGGGGCTACCCGAAAAACTAGTTGATCACCTCGCTCGCGGCGGCTTTTCCGCCCTCGGTGCCGCCTTCCTTCGCGCCCTCCTTGGCGCCGTCTTCCATGCCCGCCTCGACGCCTGCCTCCGCGCCAGCCTTGCCGCCCGACTCTGCGCCGGACGTCACTTGCTGCGCGGCGGGACTCGCGTCGTCCTTACACGCGGCCGACAAGGTAAGCGCGAGCATTGCCGTGCCGATGACGATGTACCTGAGAATTCTAGTCATTTGTTCCGATCCCTCCAGTTTGGTGCGGCAGAGACTACCAAAGCCGGGCCAGGTGGGATACTTCTATGCATCCCATGAAGGCCCTTGGAACCGTTGATTCGAGCTTCCTGCTCATCGAGAACCGCACGATGCCGATGCATACGGGCGGTCTCCTCTTATTCAGTTACCCGGAGGGGGCTCACGAAGAATGGCTGCACGAAGCATTCACGGCAAACGACGACCCGGATGCCGTGCAGTATCCTTTCAATCAGAAGCTCGCGTGGCCCCTGCGGCGCCTCGGCCTGCCCCACTGGGTGACCGACCATGACCTCGACACCCACTACCACGTACGGCACTCCGCGCTTCCGAAGCCGGGCCGATACCGGGAGATGTTCTCGCTCGTCT
>JAUXFZ010000467.1 GCA_030622585.1 Myxococcales bacterium | reverse complement strand
TGCTGCCCTTCGAACCCTCGGACGACATCCTCCGCCCCGCCACGAAGGCCGCTTAGGATAGGTAAGCCATTGACTTACTCTTCCTGAGAGCCGATACTGCTCATGCCCATCCGTTTCGAGTGGGATCCCGCCAAGAACGATGCCAACCAACGCAAACACGGCCTCCGGTTTGAAGACGCCAAGACGATCTTCTTATGGGAAGCTGACCGGTTCGACGAGCTCGATGACGGCCATTCAGGGAAGGAAGCCCGCTTTATCTCGGTCGGTTCGATTCCAGTGGGGCTCATCACGGTGGTCTGGACCACGCCATCCGACCATGTGGTGCGCATCATCAGCGTGCGCTGGTCGAGCAGGCGAGAACGCAAGCTCTATCGCGCCTACAACGACTTCTACCAATGACTGACGATCTCCACATCCCCGAGCTCACCGAGGACGATTTCAAGCACATGATCCGGGGGTCAACCCGGCGGCGCATCATGCAAGGCCAAATCGAATCCGGCGAAGACGTCGCCGCACTCCGCCGGTTCACCCGTCTCACCCAAAAAGAGTTCGCCAACGCTCTCGAAATCAGCGTTCACACCCTTCGCAATTGGGAACAAGGCCGACGCAAGCCAGAGGGCCCAGCCATTGCGCTGCTCAAGATCGCAGCGCGTCACCCAAAGATCGTCCGCGAGGCGGCAGGCATCAAGCCCCCCTCGGCCACCACCGCAAAGCGCTAATTCGAATCGGCCGCGACCGGGGCGGGCGTCGAAAGGATTCGTTCTTGTGACACCTTGATTCGCGCGGGCCGCGTCGATTCGATGAACTCGGTCAGCGCCTCCACGAAACGCTCCGGAGCCTCGCAGTGCGGATAGTGCCCGACCCCTTCGATGATCTCGAGCCAACTCCCGCGGATCGCCGCGTGCGCTGCATGGGCGTGGTCGACCGGAATGACTGGATCTTCCGCGCCCCAAACGATGAGCGTGGGCATCCCAGCAGCCAGGTGGAGCTTGTCGTGTGCGCTCACCGACTGACCACCCCGGTCGATGACTGCGCGCAGCGTGCGCAGGAACGCGCGACGCCCCTCGACCGTCCCGAGCGAGGTGTAGCTTCGCCAGAGCTCCGGAATCACAGTCGCGTTCTCGAGCTTCTTGCGGAGCAGGAAACCACCGATGACCTCGACGATGCGCCGAACGGGCGATGCGCAGGCCACGAGCAGGATGGCTTCCGACCCGGGCAATGTCAGCATTCGAAGGAGCGGGTTGACTTCGGTGCCGAGCCCCCCCGCATTGACGAGGACCAGCCGTTCACAGCGCTCGGGGTACTGATACGCAAGCTGTAGCGCGATCCCGCCCCCGTACGATTGCCCGACGACCGTGGCCCGCTTGTATCCGAGAGCCACGATCAGATCGCGCAACGTGGAGGCCATCGCGCCAAGCGAGTAGTCGCCTTTGGTCTTGTCCGACTCGCCGTGCCCCAACAGGTCCGGCGCGAGCACGGTGAAGCGCTCGCTCAGCACCGGCATCACTTGCTTCCAAGTCGTCGCGCTCCCGGCCATACCGTGAATCAGCAATACCAGCGGCCCCTTGCCACCGATTCGATACTTCAGGCGCCTGCCGTGAATCGTAAGCTCTTGCTGTTCCATCGCGTCAAATCCTAGCACACTACTGACCCAGGTTCAGTCCGACGCCAGGGCCGCCATGAGTGACGGCAGCAAGGTGCGTTGGAGGCTGAGGGTCGGCCGGTAGTGCATGATGAGCCCGCCGAGCGTCGCGAATACGCGGGCGATCATCACGAAGTGATCCGGAATGTGCACGACCGGGTCCTGCTCGACGGCCTTGAGAAGCCGAATCCATTCGTCGACCATCTCCGCGCTCGAAACGCCCTGCTCGAGGACGTTCCCCTCCGTGCGCATCTTGTCGAGCATCAAGTCCGCGAACCACAGCAACGTGTCGGGTCGTCCGCTTTGTGTCCGGAAACCAAGCTCTCCAAGGATGCGGCTCACGCCCTTCGTGTCTTGCACGAAGAACGCTTGGAGCAGCTGCGCGTAGGCACGCCGGGCGTCGGCTTCGATGATTTTCGTGCATCCGAAATCGAGGATCACCAAGGTGTTGTCCGGCTCGACCAGGAGGTTGCCTGGATGCGGATCGGCTTGAAAGCGACCGAGCTCCAGCATCTGGCGCGCGTATGCTTCGATCAACTTGTTCAGCAGACGCGAGAGTTCGACGTGCGCGTCCTGGTCCCCCTCGCCGCGTGCTTCGGCCAGTTGGTCGAGGACCGAAGTGATCTTCTCGCCGTCGATGAACTCGGTCACGAGCACACGCTTGCTCTGATGCGACCCGACGGGCTTGGGCGCGCGGACCCCCTGCAACGTGGCGAGGTAGTCGCCGACTGCGGATGTGTGTGCTCGCTCCGCGTCGTAGTCGACTTCCTCGCTGATGGTCGTGCGGACTTCTTTAACGATGGTGTCGTAGTCTGCGGGTGGAAGTGAGGTCTTCATCGCGTCGAGGAACGACACCAAGATCTGCATGTCGAGCTGAATCACGGCATCGATCAAAGGGCGCTGCACCTTGACCGCGACGATGGTTTCGTCGTTCAGAACAGCGCGGTGCACCTGACCGATGCTGGCCGATGCGATCGGTGCTCTTTCGAAATCACGAAAAGCCTCGTCGACGGACAGTCCAACCTCTTCTTCGAGGATCGCAATGATCCGCTGCTCGTCCTCGGCGGGGACATCGTCCTGCAGGATCGAGAGCGCCTCGATCCAAACCCCCGGCAGCACGTCCGGACGCGAGGAGAGCAACTGGCCCACTTTCAAAAAGCCACCGCCGTGTGAAATGCACACGTCGGTGAAACGCTGCGCGTTCTTTGCATGCAGTCGCTCGAGCATCGCCGCGGCGCGTCGCCGGCTCACAAACGCCGCCCGGGTCAAATGCAGGCGGTAGCTAGCCGCGATCTTGGTAAGCACCCAACCGATGCTGACGAGCCGTGCCGTCTGCTGCTGCCAACTCTGCAAAGCGCTTTGCGCGTCCCGAAACCCACCGACCCAATCCGTCCACTCCTCGCGGCTCACATGGCATGCTTCGGCAGCTTCGCGCCGCAGCCGCCATACCGTCTCCTCCACGGCCCTCAGCACGGCATCGACGACAGCCATCCATTGTCGCAGAGACGAGTCCGCCCCAGACACATGATTTTCTTGAGGTTTTAGCTGGACTGCCGAGC
>JAUXFZ010000498.1 GCA_030622585.1 Myxococcales bacterium | reverse complement strand
CCTCGCCCTCGGGGGTGGCGCTGGTTTCCAAACGATGCGTGTTAGACCCTGCGTTGGGCTCGGTAATCGCAAACGCCATCTTCGACTCACCGGAGGCGAGCCTCGGCAGCCAGCGTTCCTTTTGTGCGTCGGTTCCGAACTTCGCGATCACGGTTGCGCAAATCGCCGGTGACACGAGCAGCAAGAGAAGCGGACACCCGGCCGCCGCGAGCTCCTCGCACACGATCGCCAGCTCGTAGATACCGAGACCGCCGCCGCCGTACTCCTCGGGGGTATTGACGCCGATGAAGCCCTGCTTCGCCATCTCGTCCCAAAGCTCGTCTGGAGACAAGCCCTCTCGCGCCTTAGCGGTGTAGTACTCGCGCCCGTACTTCCGTCCGATCTCTCCGACCTGTCTACGCAGCATTAGCTGCTCTTCGGTTTCCGCGTAGGACATGGCGGGTGGTACCACGAAGGCCCGGCACCGTCACAAGGCGTCAAAGTGGGGGCTCGGTGGCCGACAAGAACCGGCTTAGCCCTTCGAGTACAGGCATCGGGAGCTCGTGGCCGCCCCGAAACGGAACCCACTGCGTCGTGAGACCAGCGTCGCGCATGTCCTTGTTGAGCTCTTCGGCCGCTTGGAACGAAAGGAGCGCGTCATGCTGTCCGTGACTTTGGAACACCGGCATTCCGCTGTGGGACCCCATGCCGGCTTTCCACGCTGCGAGGTTCACGGGCGTCCCCGAGAGAACGACCAAACCCGCGGGGCTCAGCGCTCTCGTGAACACCGCATTGCACGCCGCCATCGAACCCTGCGAGAACCCGCCAACGATCAGGCGCTCGTTCGCAACGCCAAGCTCGTCCTGCATGGCTTGGATCATCTGCGCGACTTGGTCAGTCGCCTCCTCCATGCCTGGCGGAATCTCGTCCGCATAGCTCCGAGGCCCCTCAGCCAGCGCTTGCTCGGCGCGCTCGAGATCGAGCATCCACCAAGCCCGCGCACCGTACATCCCGGGGACAGCGTGCGGCGCCTCCGGAAACGCAAAGCGGACGTTGCTTGGCACATCGAGAACGCGCCATAGCGCGACCAAATCGGTCCCCGACGCACCAAAGCCATGCATCAAGACGACGAGGGGACCGTCTCCTCCACCTTCACCGTCCGCACCTCCAGTGAGCCGAACCGTGATGCCTGCGAAACGTTGTTCCTTCATGCGCGCGCAGTGTAGCGCAACCCGTTGGACGCGGTCCTGCCGAGAATTTGGTCGGACGGAAGCGCCGGCTACGCGGCCTCACCAACTTTGATACGGCCGCATCCGACCGCGGAGGGAGCACGTTCTACTCACGCTGGGAAAGATTGCCACGCTCGCCGCCCTCTCTTGGCCTCGGCGAGTTTACGTAGAACGCGTCCTGCGCAATTCAGGAGCTGAGTGGCCGTCGTGCCGCCATGTCAGTCCATGGCCTGAAACTCGCGCATTTTGAGGACCAGCTGGACGCGTGTCTGAACGTTCAGTTTTCGCATCGCGCAACGTAGAAGCCCGGACACGCGGGACCGCGACAGGCCGAGGCGATAGGCGATCAGCTTGTTGCTTTGTCCCAGTACCGCGTACGCCACGACTTGGCTCTCGCGTTCGGTCAACCCGCGCGGGTCGGCAGTGGGCGGTGGATTCGGTAGAGCCAGTACGAACCGTCTGCCGTCGGTATCGAACCAGTCGACCATGGACCACCTGCCGCGGACGAGCGCCTTCCAAATCTTGAGTGCTTCCTGCGGATCGGTGTTGCGCATCTTTCCGCGCGCGCGGTCCATGAAGACGGCGGCCTCCCGAAGCCTCCCCACAGC
Organism: Myxococcales bacterium; assembly: GCA_030622585.1. Lineage (GTDB taxonomy): Bacteria > Myxococcota_A > Polyangia > Polyangiales > Houyiibacteriaceae > SG8-38. The sequence goes on along the minus strand of JAUXFZ010000498.1, from coordinate 1,058 downwards.
CGTAGATTCTTTCGCCTGCCCGACCGCGTCCATCATGCGGAAACCGTTCGCATCGAAGATCGCTTCAGCCTCTTGCGGGAGCCCGGTCGCCTGGACGCTGGCATCCATGGCCGAGAGCCCTTGGCGCAAGCGGTGGCCGGAGTCGACGTGCGCCGCGAGCATCTGCCAACGTTCCGCTTCCGGTCCCGTCAGCGTCGTCACCTCGGGAAGGGGGGCGATGATCGCGACGCCCGCGCCCTTACGGTCGACTGCCGTGATGTAGATGGTGTCTTTGCAGTAGTCTACGTACGACGTGTAGTGCTCGAGCTGTGCGGGGTCGTGCCTGCTGTCGAACGATGCTGTGCCTGCGCCGCCCGGGCGCACTTGCTCGCGGAGGTGTTCAGGGGGGGTCCCCGCGATCGCGCGTCTGTGTCGATCCGCGAAATCCGCCGGACCAGACGCCACGTGGATGTCGAGTAGCTGGAACGGTCCCTCTTCGGGTGGCCGGCCATATCGCATGCCGGCGACTCCGAGCCCATGGTCGAGCACTGGTAGGCCACGCTCTAGTAGCGCGGCAAGCCACTCCTCGTCACTGAGCTCGAGGTTATAGGCCGCTTCCGTGAAATCGATGATCGCCGAATCTATACGATCCAAACCCAGACACCCTCTATCTGACCGCGATGTCGCCCGCTGCGACGTCCGCGCTCGCTATGCGCAGTTCATCACGGCCTAGCGGGCTATCGGACTACAATTTCTCCGACAGGGCAAGGGCCAACGGCCCTGCCCCCTGCGGGCCCATCACCCCACAGTCGCCATTCGGTACCGGACATTTCTAACTGGCAGAACCACCGGACACTTACGTCTGGTTTTGACAAACTGGGCGCTTGCGAAATGGTCCCGACGGGCCAAGAGAGCTCTCCGTTTCCATAGAAATGATCGCCTGTGATATCCTGACCGTGGAACACCAGACGTAGAGGAGGGTTCGAATGGCCAGATCGAAATGCATCGCGATTCTTATCGCTAGCGCCATTGGCGCCTGGGGTTGCAGCGACAACGGCAATGGCTCAGGCGGGTCCGCT
>JAUXFZ010000087.1 GCA_030622585.1 Myxococcales bacterium | reverse complement strand
GATTCTCACTTCGACAGGCGATCGGGGGCGGCCAGTGAAGCTGATCCAGCGAAACGGATCTTCCTCGAAGCGGCCGCCGATCCAGTCCCAAGCCGGATCTTCGAACTCAGACACATTCACGATGGCAGGCTTCTTCGTCACTCTCCCGACTTTAGCATTGCGGGAAGCTTAGGTCAGGCGTGGGAGCGGGTCGCGGAGCGATATCGTGCGGTCGCCGATGTCGACCTGTTCGAGGCCAAACGAGCGCCGCTCGGTCATACCCATCATGTGCATCAGGCTGACGTGCACCCGCTCGTGTCCGAGCCCGACGAGCTCATCGCCGTAAGTGAGCGGAATTGCGGTCCGTGGATAGTGAACGTAGCGCCCGGACCTGAAGTATCCGGCCCCGCCGCCTGCTATCACGACGGGAAGCTGGTTAATCGCGTGATTGCCCGTCCCGAGCTCCGAGAGCCACACCACCGCACTATTGTCCAGGAGCGTGCCGCTGCCTTCCTGAACCGAATCCAATTGGTCGAGCAAGTACGCGAAGTGCTCTGCGTAGACGCGATTGTAACTGACCATCCCCTCGATGCCCTGAGTGGTCCCGCCATTTTCGTCCGACGCGTGCGCAATGTCTTGGTGCACGTCGATGCCGGGGTCGACGCCGAACTCGTCTCCCGGGATGTTCTGCGTGACGATCGTCGCCACGCGCGTCAGGTCGCAGGCAAGCGCCATCGTCGTGATGCGCGAGAACTGATCGATGATGTGTCCCTGCGCCGCAAACGATGAGTCGCATGCGATCGGAAGGGCGAGGTTGACGCCGGCCTCGAGGTCGCGAACCAACGAGCGGTGTCGCTCCAGCTTTTCCCGATCGGCCAAGCTGAGCTTCGGAAAAACAGTCGCAAATTCTTCGCTCACGGTGTCGAGCACGCTAGCCCGTGCGGCACGGATCATGTCGTCACGAGTGGGCTCTCCCGAATCGCTTGGCGCCGGCGCGAAGCCGAAGATGTCGTTGAGCGCGGCCTGCGGGCTCTCCTCCCGCGGAGCCGGCTGGTTCTCTGCGACATAGTTGTAGGCGTGCTGATGGTTGAAGCCGTAGACACGGCTATTCCAACGCCCCGGCTGGCCGACGGCGTTCCCGATCTCCTGATCGATGGACTGGGCCCCGCCACGCGCAGTCGAGGCGCCTTGGTAAGCCCAGGTGCTCGTCAGCAGATGCGCTTGACTCATGTGGTGCCGGTTTTGATCGCCTGAGTACCCGTTGCTTCTGATCCGATAATCTTCTGCGTACGTCACCATTCGCGCGAGCCCGTCGACGATGAGAAGGTTGTCACGATGGCGGTGTAGCGGGCGAAGGATGTCGCTGAGCTCCGACTCCCCCAGCCCGCTTAGCGAGTAGTCGTATTGCTCGTCGTCTCGCCCCGGCTGACGCATGTGCCAGCGACCGGGGACGGTGCCGTGCGGCGTGATGTAGAAGATGACGCGCTTGGGATCGACACCCTGGGCGCGCACACCTCGACCCGGGAGTGAAGGAAGGCACAGAGAACCAGCCGTCAAGCCGAGTGCCGTCAGGAAACGGCGACGATCGAGGATGTGAGGGGTTCCGCTCACCTGATCAAGCTCTCACCCGGCTTCGGAGTCTGAACTCGGGGCGCGTTACGATGCTGACCAAGAGCTCGACAAGGTTGCCGCCGTTCTCGGCAAAGGCCTCTTGAATCGCCTCCAACTGGCAGGTGTCGGCGGGCTCCGCTGGCCGACCGTTCGCGTAGGTGAACCACTGCTACGCCACGCAACCTCGGACGACGTCACTCTCGCCCAGCAGAGCCTGCAGCTCGACGGCACCGTCGTAGTCCGCGTCGTTCCCAATGCCATTTGCGAAACCGGATGCGTCGACGGGAAGCCCGTTGTCCTCCGCACGGAACAGGCCCGCGGCGTCGTAGTTCTCGAAGCCATAGCCAAAACCGTCAATGCGCACATGACAGCCCTGGCAGGCCGATGGTGCGACGCGTTGCTCGAAGAGGTCGCGGTTGGTCATCGGGCCTTGATTCGGAGCGGCCACTGGCGTGGACACGTCGGCGCTCGCAGGCGGCGAAGGGCGGGTCTCACACAGAATCCGCTCCATCACGTACACTCCGCGAAGCGGCGGCGAGCCGTTGGCGTCGTGGGCATTGCCAGCCAAGAACGCGATGCGGCTGAGCAGACCGGCGCGCTCGTCAGGGTCGAGCTCGACCTGCGACCACGGCTCCGTCGGCGACGGGATATCGTAGAGTTGAGCCATCACATCATCGACGTACGCGATATTGCTCGTGAATAGGTCGTTGACCGTTCCGCCGCCGAGGAAAGTGTTTTCGATGAAGAGAAGCGTCTCCTCCTTGGCAGACTCACGAGCCCCGGCGCTCCACATCGGGACGAGCTCCGGGAGCTTGTCTTCGCCGAGCACCCGGTCGAGATACAGCCACTGCCGGTGGAAGTTGCGCACGGCGGTTCGCGCGCGATCGTTCGTCAAGAGGCGCCTTGCCTGTGCTTCGAGCTGCACGTCGCTCTCGAGGTCGCCTGCTGCGGCGGCTGCAAGCAGCTCGTCGTCGGGCATCGTCTCCCAGAGTAGGTACGAAAGCCGGCTCGCGAGCTCGTGTTGCGATAGCTCGAACTGATCAGCGTTGATCTCGGAACCCTCGTTCTCGAGTCGATAGAGGAACTGCGGCGCCTGCAACATGGCGGCGACCGTCAGCTGCACACCCGCGTCGAAATCGATCGATGCGCGCTGCGATTCGAAGAACCCGACCCATCGGTCGAGCTCGTCATCGGTGAGCGGGCGGCGGAATGCCCGCTTGCCGAAGGTTTCCACGAACTGCCGGCCACACTCCGCGTCTGCCGTCGGGCAGGGAACCACACGATCGCGCGCCGTCGCGCTGTTGACGGCATGTGCACCGAGGAGCGTTGCCGCGGCTTCATATCGGGCGACGCGAACGTCCGACGGCCCGAGCGACAAGGCGTCGTTCTCGAAGGAACCTTGCAAGCCGGCATCGCTGGGCTGCTCTGGCAGCCGTGGAATGTCGCCGCCTAGAAGGTCACGCACCGTGTTGTCGTATTCGGCGTTCGTGAGGCGCCTCGCGGGAGCGGAGCCCAGGACGATAGCGTCGGGGTTGTCGCACACGAAGGCCTCCGTGCGGCCTCTGGGGCCCCCGGCTGAGGGGCCGATTATGCCCTCGCACGCTGCCAAAAGAGCCAAACCGCTCGCGAAAGCAAGCTGCCAGAATGCACTCGGCGTCCCCCAACGGCTCATACAAGAACATGATGAGCCACCGCTTCGGGCTTTTCCAGCCCGCTAGGGTTAACATATTCTAGATATACGGTCCGACAGCGTTGTATTGTGTTCTTTTTTCACCCTTTTAGGGCACTGGTAAAACATTGTCGCCCGAAGACTCGCGCAGAGAAGTGGGGCGGCTTCAGTCGCCTTTGTGCTCGATGATGGCGGAGCGGTTACCGGTGAGCTTGCCCCAACGGAAACGGAGCCAGCCGGTCGCTTCGGGGAACTTGGCGAGCATCAGGAAGAAGGCGAGCGTCCACGGCCGCGATTGCCCTTCGCTACGTAGGCGGCGGGCGATACGGACCACGTTGAGTGGGTAGGCGAGCAGCAACAGCAAGGAGAGCCGACCCGTGACAGGTGCCGCTGCAATGGCGAGCGCTGGGAGGATGAGTCCCCACGCGACGATCCGCCTCGACTCCCGAACCCCCATTCGTTCGGGCGGGGCACCGTGCAGGTACGACCCTTCCGCATACGCGTGACCGGCGCGCATCGCGCGTTTCCACCATTGAGAGAAGTGGCTCATCGCGACATCGTGGAGCGCCATCTCCGCGTCGAGACGGCGTATTCTCCATCCGTCGTGCCTGAGCCGCACACAAAGCTCGGGCTCCTCGCCGGCGATCAAGTCAGGCATGAAGCCACCGACGGACTCGAACGCTCGAACGCGCATCATCGCGATTCCGCCACACGCCTTGGCATCGCCAAGCGGCGTATCCCACTCGACGTCGCAAAGGTAGTTGTAGACGCTCGCGTTCGGGAAGCGCTCCCTCAGCCGGCCGGTCGCGGCAGCGTACTCTCTATTCTCTTCGAGGAAGCCGGCAGCGTTTTCAATCCACCCACCGACCAGCTCACAATCCCCGTCGATCAGCTGCGCATACTTCAACTCGGGGGCGACCCGGGTCAGGCGTTCGACACCCGCGTTCCGCGCGCGCGCAGCCGTGAACGGTATGGACGAGTCGAGCTCGACGACCTCGGCTCCCATCGACCGCGCCAATTCCACGCTTCCGTCCGAGGAGCCCGAATCGACGTAGACGACGTGAGACACTTGCTCTGCGAGCGAGTGCAGGCAGATCCTCAACCGCTCTCCCTCGTTCTTGCCGATCGCGACAGCGCCAACCGAAAAGCGGGGTCCTGCGCTCATACTTCGAACCCCTTCACGAAGGTGCTGTTACGGAGAAAGTCCCGCCAGAAGTGAGGCGGTTCCTCGTTCTCCTTCCGCTGGATGACACTGCGAATGCGAAAGGTCGTATAGCCGCATAGAAACGCCAGGTCCGCGAGCATTGCTTGAGTCTTGCCGCGGTTCTTCACGAAAAAGCGCCGTCGTGAATCGAACCAGTAATCTGGGTACTGGCGCTTGTCGTTGCGATCGTCGGTGATGCCGGTCGCCTGCGCCTGCAGATGCGTGACGACGCTGTTCGGAACGTAGTAGGCGGGCCAGCCCGCTTGACGTGCTCGAAAACAGAAATCCACCTCGTCGAAGTAGAGGAAATACCCGTCGTCGAGGAGGCCTACCTCGGCCAAGACCTCTTTGCGAATCATCATGGCGGCACCGGTCACCCAGTCGACTTGCATCGTCTCCTCACCCAGCTCGTACAGAAGCTGCCGCTGGCTGAGCAACTTGGTGAGCAGGCCGAGCTTGAAGCCCTCGACCAGCTCGCTCGCAGCGCTTGGGAACCGGAAAGCCGAGTGGCTCTGCGCACCGTTAGCGTCCTCGACGCGGGCGCCGGCGATGCCGACGTCCGTCCGGCTTTCCATGAACGCGAGCAGCGTGCTGATTGCACCTTCATGCACGTACGCATCGGGGTTCACGAGCATCACGTAATCTGGAGGCTCTTCTGAATGAAGGTAGGGCCGGATCCCTGCGTTGTTACCAGCGCTGTATCCACCGTTGCGCGACAGAGGCATCAGCGTGCACCAGTCCCAGCCGTTGGCCTCGATTGCTCTCCCAATCGTCTCGACCGAGCCGTCTCCCGAGTCGTTGTCCATGACGACGACATGCATGGACCCGATCTGCTCGACTTCGTGCTTCAACGACTCGAGACAGCCAACGGCCAGCTTCGGAGTCCGATAGTTGAGGACGACAACGAGAACTTTCATGCGACTAGCATTATTGGACACGAGCGGATATTCGACAACGATGCCATCTGGGCAGCAGAATTCGGCTCCCAGGTCGATTCCTAGCCCAAGCTAGGCGAGATGATCGCCTAGCCGTAGCGCGACCGCCGCGACGGTGAGGGTCGGGTTTGCGTAACCCACAGTCGATGGAAACACGGAACTCCCGGCGATGAAGAGATTTTCCGTCTGATGGTGGCGGCAGTGTGCATCGACAACTCCCGTAGACGGGTCGTCTGACATGCGTGTGCCGCCCATCTGATGCCATCCAGTCCCCCCGTGGGGGACTTCGCCGCTGCCCAGCTCAGCAGCGCCCAAGAACCTGCCGACATTGATGCGAGCAAAATGTTCGCGCACGAGGTTCACCGAGCGCCAGTAGCTGTCGACTTCCGGTCGACTCCACGACCATTGAAGGCACGCCTGTCGCTTGCCCAAACGGCTTCGGGCACGCCCCAGGCGGATGCGATTGTCGCGGGATGGGCGTTGCGCGACCATCGATTCGATCGCCAACACGCCGATATCGGAGACCGCCGTGTTTGGATCTGACCAGCCGCCCAGAGCGGTATGATGGCGATTGCCTCGGCCGAGCTTGTATCGAAACTGTTTGATCACGGAGCGCGGGTCCTTGGTGAGCTCCAGCAGTTGCTCGGACAACTCCACCGGGCTGAGCCTCCCGTACCTGGAGTTGACGAGTCTCGCGCCGGCAGCAGCGGCCTTGGTGACGGTGACCGCCGGCGCCCCCACAATCGTCAGAGAGAAGCGCAGGAGCTTCTCAGAACGTACCGCGGCGCGCGAAAGCGAGTAGTGCCCGAGCACGCTGCAACCGTCCCGCTCGTGAAAATCGTGGAACCGACCCGCTTCACCAATGTTGTGGTTGGGAATCAGCACGCCGAGGCGCACGTGTGGATGATCCATGAACCAACGGCCAAGAGTGCCGTGAGGGTCTACGACCTGGCCTTCGTCGACCGCGTTCAACAAGATGCGTGAGTTTTCGACTCCGCCGGCCGCGAGAACGACCTGCTTGGGCGCCGTCGTGAAACGCTGCCCCTTCGTATCGACGAACGTGAGCTCCGTGACTCGAGACTTCGTCGGGTCTGTCTTGATGTCGAGCAGTGTCCAGCCGGTTCGCAGTTCGATGTTGCCCGTCTCGCGCGCGTCGCGGAGGCGGTCTTGGTGGATCGCGGTTGCCTCGGGAAAGTGAAAGTACCTGGGCTCGAGCACCTGAGGGTCGAGCGAATAGTGGTGGATGCTGTCAGACGGCTCGAACGCCGGCTCGCGGAGTCCGAAGAAGCCGCAGGCGTCATCGAGGTAACCGTCAATCTCGTCAAACGCGACGGGCCAGGACGGGATGTCGTAGTCGTCTTGCGCCTCGAAATCGACGCGCTCCGGGCGCGCGATACGAAGTGTGACCGGTGCATCGACGCGAGCACGGACGCACCACATGGTCGAGCAGCCCCCTGGGGCTCGGGTTCGGCCCGAAAGTAGATAGCCCGGCTCGAACAGACTTGGGCCTCGCACGAGCAAAGGATCGGTGCGGTCCGGCGCTGACACGGCATCGACGACCTTGCCGGCGTTCAGGGCGCTGAGATCTGAAATGCCATCGCCACTCTCGGCCAGCAGAACAGTCTTGCCCCGTGCCGCGGAGCGCAACGCGACAGCGAGCCCGGCAGGCCCGGTGCCGACCACACAAATATCGGGGTTCGGAACGTTTTGCATTGCATGTATAGAGTGAACGGTACGCCCACGACCTGCAATCGACGACGACGCCACGGTGGGGCCCACAGGTTAGCGCAAGCCCAGAAGGAGGCGTCGGCTGACGACGTATCGACGCGACACGACCTCGATCACGATCGGCACACTGAGGCCAAGCGCGAGCTTGACCAAGAAGTAGACGTCGTTCGATCCTAGGCCAGTCGCGATGAAGGCCCGCTTGCCGAGCGAGATTCCAAAATGATGGAACAAGTAGATCGCGTACGAGTAGGCTCCGATCCACGCGAGAAAGGGAATTGGGCGCCTCACCATGAACAGCACGTAGTTGGCGGAGAGGCCTACGACGATCCCGAGGAGGTCGGCCCTCTGGATCGGGATGTCGATCACTCCGAACCGACCGAGCTGTTGGAGCGTGAGGCCGGCACCGCCGAACGCGACGGCTACAATGAAGAGCCCGCGCTGCGAACGTATCCGATCGTACCGGTGTAAGCCGATCCCAAACACGAAGAACGGCAACAGAAAGAGAAACCCGTCGAAGCTGAAGAAATCCGTCGGATTCGGGGTAAGCGCTACTAGCACCGCCGCCGCTTCACAGAGCGCCCACCGACCAAGGGTGCTCATACCGCCGAACCACTCGACGACGGCGACGACGACGATCACCTGGATCAAAGCTTGCAGGAACCAGTAGTGGCGGTAGCCGAAGACGTACGACTTCCAGATCCCCGCTTCGTAGATGGAGCTCCCGTGAAGTACTGCGACGAGCAGGAGCGAGAGCGTCGTTGCGGTGATCAGCGGCAGGAGGATGCGCCGCGCCTTCCCTTGGAGAAACGCGAGGATGGCGCCTCGTGCTTGGAGCGGCCGAAGATCGTAGACGTAGCCCGAAATCACCGTAAACAGCGGCAGTCGCAGGTACCCGAACGTGAAGTTGATGTGGTGGTAGATGGAGCGCAGTCCATCGTGAGTGAT
>JAUXFZ010000108.1 GCA_030622585.1 Myxococcales bacterium | reverse complement strand
TGCCCGGGAGCTCGACATCCTGGTCTGCGAAGAACTCGCCATCGCTGCCGTCACTGCAGCAGTCCCCGCCGTCCGCGCAGGTCACGCACTGGCCCTCTCCGTCGCAAAGCTCCCCGGCGTCTCCGCACGGGGTGGAAGCCGGCGCGTCCGTGCAGACACCGGGAACACCACCCATGCCGCCTTCGCCGCCGCCCCCAGCACCGCCAGTCCCGGCCATTCCGCCGCTGCCTGCTGCTCCCTCGCCGCCATCCCCGCACCCGAAGGCCGCCATCGCGATTGTAAGCGCGAGAATCCTCGCCCGATGTTTCTTCGTGTCGATCATGCCAGCGCCACACATACTCCGTGGGGGATTCGATGACCGTACCACATGCGCAGCTCCCGAGCTTTCTACGGCCACTCTTCCTGGTCGTGGACCTTGGCTTCATTGCCTACTGGGCGATCACGCTCGGCGGCGTCATTCCAGACGAGCTCCTCTTCAAGGACTACGACAATCCCATCCTGTCCGCGTGGAACTGGTCGTTCTTGCCGCTCGACCTGGCGATCAGCGCGACGGGGCTGACGGCGTTGCGCCGTGCGAAGCGTGGACTCGACTGGCACAACCTCGCCCTCGTGTCCCTCGTGCTCACGTCGTGCTCCGGGCTGATGGCCGTGTCCTTCTGGACGCTCCGCGCGGACTTTGACCCGGCCTGGTGGCTGCCCAATCTGTTTCTATTGCTCTACCCGATGTGGTTCTTGCCAGGGCTCGTCCGCGGTCCTCAGTCCTAGTGTGGTGACCTTTTGAAAACAGGGGGCAGTCCCTGTGTCTGCTTTGAGGCCGATATTGCATCTGGACATGGGTTGGAGGGGCTGGTTCTATTGTCTATCGACGATCGAGAAGGGAGGCGGGTGACTTGCCGTTCATGAAAAATAGCGTCGTGATCGCCGCTCCTGTGGACAGAGTTTTCGGGTACGTGGCCGACCCGAAGACGATGGTCGAGTGGCTCCCGAGCATGATGGAGATTCGGGACGTGATCGGGACCGGGGCGGGGCAACAGTACGGCTGGACCTACAAATATGTGGGGCTCCTCCTCACCGGGCAGAGCACGGTGGTCGAGCATGTTCCCAACGAGACCTCTATCCATCAGACCATAGGAACGATCAACAGCGTCTGGACGTTCAGCTTCGAACCGCATGACGAGGGCACCTCGCTCACGCTCGAGGTCGAATACAACATCCCAATCCCCGTGCTGGGCAAGCTGGCGGAGCGGCTCGTCTTGAGGCGCGACAAGCGGTCCCTCGACTTCGCGCTGACCAACATCCAGGAGACGCTGGCAACTGAGCCAACGGACTAACCCTTCAAAAAAGGGTCTGTCCCTTTGCTTTTCGCAGGCCGATTGCATCGGGGCACGCGATGGGGGATTAGTCTTGGGACCTAGTGATCTGCCGGGAGGAGGCGGGCCGAATGGCGTCGCATGAGGAAAGTATCGTAATCGACGCTCCCCTGAGCGAGGTCTTCGCTTATGTGAATGCGCCCGCGACCATCCCGGATTGGATGACGGGGATGATCGAGGTTCGGAACGTGGCCGGGAGCGGGGCCGGGCAGCAGTACGATTGGACGTACAAGATGGTGGGAGTTCACATCCGCGGGCAAAACGTCGTCGTCGAGCACATGCCCAACGAGTGCGCGACGCATCAAGGCATCGGAATGCTCAGCAGCGCGTGGACGAACATCGTCGAGCCGCGCGGCGGCGGGACCAAACTGACTGTCAAGCTCGAGTACACGATCCCAGTCCCGGTGCTCGGCAAGCTGGCGGAGCATCTGACGGTTCGCCGCAACGAGCGCGACATCAAGACTTCGCTCTTGAACCTGAAAGAAGCACTCGAAGGCTGAGCGCTACCCGCTTGCTGAATCGACCATTTAGAACAGGGGACTGACCCCTGTTATCGGACTTGAATGGTGGTGGGGCGGTCTTCGGGGATGGGGAGGATGGCGTTCCAACCCGGGGGGAGAATCGGCTGCGTGAAAGTGAATAGATAGCGAGCATCTTTGGGCGAGAGGTTGATGCAGCCGTGGCTGCGGCGGTGGCCAAAGTCGTTGTGCCAGAACGCGGCGTGGAAGCCGTAGGAGCCTTTGAAGAACTGGACCCAGGGGACGTCTTGAATCGAGTAGTTCTTAGGGACGTCGGTGCGGTCGATGTCGTCCATGTCCGAGTAGGCGAGCTTGACCCAGAGTTGGAACACCCCGAGCGGCGTTTCTGATTGCTTGGTGTCCTTGCCGGTGGACACCAAGGTGGCGAACAGCGGGGTGCTTCCCTCGTAGGCGACGAGCACTTGGCGTTCGACCTGGATGTCGATCCACCGATCGGTAGGGCCAACACCTTCGGGCGGCTCCACGCGCTCCGCACGGGCGAGCGCTGCGGTCTTCATCCACCCTCCCCCTACGAGCTTGCTCCAGGCGCCCTTGGTGGCTTCGATGTGCACCAACGCGTGTCTATCCAGCCGTTTGACGACGCGGCCTTGCGGTCGTTCGTACACCTTGGCGGGTTTGCGCGAGACCCACGCGACGTCGAGCGGTTTGCCGGGCGCCAACCTCACGCCCGAGAACGCGCTGCCGTCGACGAAGTGTACGGAGCCGCTTTCGACCCATAGGTGCCGGCGCGTGCGGACGAACTCCACGCCCTCGTACACCTGCTCGCCGGTGACGACGATGCCGAAGCCCTTGCCGAGCGCTTCGATGTAGTCGTTTCGGAAGTAGTCGCTCGGATGTGCGTAGGCGCGGGTGCCGTCGAAACGGATGAAGGCGTAGCGCTGCGGCAAGCGGGAGCCCGATGAAGCGAGCTCGTCGACGCGGGGTCCAGGCGGCGCCGGTGATGGCTCGACGTGTGCTTCGCAGATGAAGAGCTCGTCACTCGTTTGGTACCAGACCCCGGTCGAGCAACCCTTCCCGAACACGCGACGCGTGAAGCCGAGCCGGGTGCCGGCGCCGATCGTCCCGCGGCGCCGCGACTCGCTGTCCGGCGCGAGCATCACGGGCGCACCGTCGTCGAGGACTTCGATCGACTTGGCCCAGTGGGGTGCGGGGGCCGCTGTCTGCGCCGTGACGACGTCGGCAACGGCCGGTTGCGACCAACCGAGCGCCACCGCTGCGACCAACACGAACGCGAGCCCCCTCATGACCTCCATGATAGGCGCCCGGGCGCTCGATGGCTCAATCTTCGTCGTCGGAGGCGTTGGTTTCGCCCCGCAAACCGTAGCGTTTAGCGAGCTCGCGGAGGTGATAGCGGGTGAGGCCTGCCGCTCGCGCGCTGCGGCTGATGTTATCGCCGTGTTTGTCGAGCACGGCCTTGAGGTACTGCGCCTCGAACGCATCGACGACTTTTTGTTTGGCGTCCTTGAACGGGACTTCATTGTCGACGAACTGCTCGGCGGTGCCACCCGGGAAGAACACCGGGGGCGTTTTTTGCGACGCGGGCAAGAGGTCCTGCATGCCGAGCTCGGTTCCATCGGCGAGCGAGACTGCACGATCGATCGTGTTCTTGAGCTCGCGGACGTTGCCCGGCCACGGGTAGGCCTGGAGCTTCATCATCGCGTCGCGCGTGATTGTGAAGCGCGTGTCCTCCCCATGGTGGCCGCGCTTCGCCGAGTCCTCGAGAAACTGTTGCGCGAGCGCGGCCACGTCCTCGGGACGTTCGCGGAGCGGGGGCAAGTCGACCTGAACGACGCTCAGGCGGTAGTAGAGATCTTCGCGGAACGTTCCATCGTTGACCATTTGGCGGAGGTCGCGGTTCGTCGCGACCACGATGCGCACGTCGACGGGGATCATGCGTGTGCCACCGACGCGCTGCACCTCTCGCGTTTCGAGCACGCGCAGCAGCTTCGGCTGAAGGCTGATGTCGAGCTCGCCGATCTCGTCCAAGAACAGGGTGCCGCCGTCGGCCACTTCGAAGCACCCTTGTTTCCGGTCCGCGGCGCCCGTGAACGAGCCTCGTTCGTGACCGAAGAGGATACTTTCAATGAGATTCGCTGGGATTGCGCTGCAATCTTGAACGATGAGCGGGCGCTGTGAGCGCTTGGACGCGCGGTGAATGGCGCGTGCCACGAGCTCCTTGCCGGTGCCGGTTTCGCCCCGAACGAGCACAGTCAGGTCGGATGCCGCCACCTTCTCGAGCACCGCGAAAATCTCGCGCATGCGGACGCCGTGCCCGACGAGATCATAGAACTGCTCGCGCCTGCTGAGCGCGATCTCGATCGACCCGGACGCATGCTCGAAGCGGATGACCGTATTGCCGATCCGCAATGGCATGCCCGGTTCGAGCCATGCTTCGCGGACCCGCACGCCCGCGACCCAGGTGCCGTTCGTCGAGCCGAGGTCGCGGAGCAGGAAGCCCGTCTCCTTGGCGACGATCTCGCAATGCGTGCCGCTCGCCCCGTCGTCCGTGAGCTGCAAGTCGCAGATGCCGCTACGGCCGATGGTCATCCGCTCACTGGCAATGTCGAGCCTAGTCCCTTTTTGCGGCCCGTCTTCGACCACCAGACGGCTTTTGCGAAGCTTGCGCTTGGTCGCTTTGCGATCGACGAAGACGGTAGTCAGAGCTGGGTCGTCGATCACTCGGCGTCCTTTCGGAGGGCATCGATGGCGGCCGCGTAGTTCTCTTGGTTGAAAACCGCGCTACCCGCGACGATCACGTCGGCGCCCGCCTCGATGACTTGCCGGGCCACCCCGGGCTTCACGCCGCCGTCGACCTCGAGGTCGATGTCGAGCCCGGCGTCGTCGATCATGGTGCGGATCTGCGCGAGCTTGTCGTTGGCGGACGGAATGAAGCTCTGACCGCCAAAGCCCGGATTGACGCTCATCACCAGGATGAGGTCGACCTCCGGCAAGATGTAGCGTAGGCAATCGGGAGGGGTATGGGGGTTGAGCGACACGCCGGCGCGCTTGCCGAGCGCCCGAATCTGCTGGAGCGTGCGGTGCAGGTGCGTGCAGGCTTCAGCGTGGACCGTGATGACGTCCGCGCCCGCATCGGCAAACAGCTGAACATATTTCTCCGGTTCGACGATCATCAAGTGAACATCGACCTCGCGCTTGGTTGCTGCGCGGATCGCCTTGACGACGAGCGGGCCGATCGTGATATTCGGAACGAATCGGCCGTCCATGACGTCGACGTGGATCCAGTCGGCGCCGGCCTCGGCAACGGCCTGGACTTCAGCCTCAAGGCGGCCAAAATCAGCCGAAAGAACGGACGGAGCGATTCGGAGGGGCTTTGGGGAGCGGGGCACGGCAGCAGTCAAGCGCCGCAGGGGCAGCATGTCAATGGCATCCGTTCCTTGACCGCGATAGTGCCCGCAAAGGACAATGGAAAAACGCCTCAGGGGGGGACAGGCGAGCGCGGATGAGCGACCAGAGATATCACCTGCTCGAAAAGCTGGAATCCGGGGGGATGGCCGAGGTTTTCCTCGGCGAAGCAACGAGCGTTCAAGGCTTCAAGAAACGCGTCGCGATCAAGCGCGTTCTGCCGCACCTCGCCTCGCACACGAATTTCATTGGGATGTTTCTCGATGAGGCGCGGCTCGGCGCACGGCTGACCCACGCGAACATCGTCAGCGTTTTCGACATCGGCAAGTCGGACAACAGCTTCTTCATCGTGATGGAGTTCGTCGACGGGACGAACCTCAAGAAGATCATGCAGACGCTTCGACTCAAGGAGCAATCCTTCCCGTTGAAGGACGTGATCTACATCGCGATGGAGACGTGCCGCGGGCTCAGCTACGCCCACGAGCTCGTCGACGACGATGGACACCCGGTGGAGTTGGTTCATCGCGACGTATCTCCCCCGAACATCCTGATCAGCAAGCGGGGTGAGGTGAAGGTCACCGACTTCGGGCTGGCCAAGGCGCGCACGCAGCTCGAGCGCACCGACCCCGGCGTCGTGAAAGGGAAGTTCAGCTACCTGTCGCCGGAGGTCGCCACGGGGCAGAACATCGACCAGCGTGCGGACATCTTCGCGCTGGGGGTGTGTCTGTGGGAGATGCTAGCGGGTCGACGTTTGTTCTTGGGTGACACCGACTACGAAACCGTCCAAGCGGTGTCCAATGCGGATGTTCCGAGCCTCGTCGGGGTTCACCCGGAGATTGATCCACAGTTCGAGTCACTGCTTCTCAAGGCGCTTGCCAGGGACCCGGACGACCGTTTTCCAAGCGCGCGCGAGTTCGGCGACGCGCTTGCGAGCTATCTGTTCCACCACCAGATGAAGGTGACGTCGTACGACATCGCCAACCTCGTCCAGGCCGCGCTCGAGCGCCAGAAATCAGTGCCGCCGCAACCGATGATGATCGACGGCATGATTCAAGAAGAGCTGGGTCGGTTTACTTCGCTCGAAAGCGACGCCGATGTCCCGATCGACCCATCGACGACTTTCGCCGTGCAATCCCATGACGGCACACGGCCACTCGATGCATCGGACTTCGTCGACCCAAGCAACTGGTTTGCGGGCGACGCAGAAGTCGAGACAGCGATTGAAAACGTCCGCGACAGCGCGCCGGCGGGCGCCACGATGGGGTGGTTCGAATCGAAGGACAAGCTGAAGGCTCCAAGGCCGGGTGGCGTACCGATGGGGCCCTCGTTGAACCCGCCCGCGCGTTCAACCGACGCGCCCGGGTCGCAACCGATCATGACCTTCCGGCCGCCCGGGGCGACCCCAGTCTCTATCGCCGCGGATCCCGGAAGCCAGCCAGCCAAGGCGACCCAAGTCGATGCGCCTGCCGAGAAAAGTGGCGGCGGCTCGAAGGTGGCCTTCATCATCCTCGGTGTTGTGGCGCTAGCGGCGGTCGGCGTGGCAACCGGCTGGTTTCTCACACAGTAGGCCGGCGCTTCGCTTTGCTGGGGATGCTGCGACTCACTTGGCGTAGCCGATGGTAGTCCTGAGGCCGCAAGCCGTCCTCGCCGAAGCGCGCGGCGAGGTACGCGTCAGTGACCTCACGAACTTCGTCTGCCGCGGGGAACCCAGAGCGGCCAAGCTCTTCGGCGTGCTCGATCGGCGTCACGTCAGGCGGGCGAGCCTGGCCAGCGCTTCGGAGACTACTCTCGAGCGACAGGTAGAGGCGTACCGCGCGATCCCGGTCTGGGTCGAGCTGCCGGCCTGCGCGCGTTTGGCGACCTCGTTTGCGGCGCCAGCGGACGTACAGCACGCCAACCGCGAAGGTGCTCATGATCGCGATGAACCAACGCCAGTCGGGCCGGAATGGAATCGGTCCGAAATCTTGTTCATCCCCTGAGCTGACTTCCGCGTTCGATTGCCCGCCGCGGCGGGCTCCACGGAGCGACCGATACCACGCTGCAAGGCCCCGGAGGGTCTTGGCTTGGTCCCGAATGTTGTACTCGACCACGTAGTCGGCCCAGCGCACGCGCATGGCGTCCATCATCTGGCGGAGCTTGACCGCCAAGCCCGAGGGCGTGGCGAAGACCTGCCCGGAGGCCGGGGTGGGGTCGAACGTGGTCCATCGCCCGTTGATGAGCACTTCGACCCAGCTATGGGCGTTGCCATTGCGAACGGCGTAGTAGTCGCCGTAGGGGTTGTAGTCCGCACCGAGAAAGCCGGTGACATTGCGCGCTGGCAGCCCGAGC
>JAUXFZ010000331.1 GCA_030622585.1 Myxococcales bacterium | reverse complement strand
GCGGCTCGGGTACGAAACCGCCCCCAGGCGCGTTCGGAAGGAAAGAAGGAAAGACCGTCCCCTACAGCACGAAGGGGATCAATACTCGGCGTTCGGGTGGGTAGTCCGGGAACTTCTCCCGATACCAGCGATGCGTCTGGAAAGCGCGTGGCACCAGGTTGGCGATGGTGACCAGTAAGATGAAGGTGGCGCCGAGTGACCAGGTTGCGAGGGCGAAGCCCGCGAAAGCGATGATCTCGGTCAGGTAGGATGGGTTGGTCACGAACCGGAACAGGCCGCCCCGGGGGATGCGATACACTTTGTCGCCGCGCTCGATCTCTTCGACGCTGCGGAGGTTCCGGATGATGGCGTCCGAGCGGATGTTGAGCACGAACGAGCCGTAGTAGAGCGTCATCCCGATGATGAACCGCGGGTCGGTGAACCAATCCGGGCTGAAGTGGGTGCCGAGGTCGCTGATGAACACCGCGTTGAGGTATCCGTGAGTCGTCGTCACCAGCCACCCCATCACCACGATCGTGATGCTGAACGAGGCGGTCGCGCCCTTGGGGCTTCGTATCAGGTAGGGAAAGACAAATCCGCGATTCCCGTAGTGTACGACCCAGACGAACAGGAAGAACAGAGGCACGATCTCGAACCGGTTCTGACCCTGAAAGTAGAAGAAGACGAAGCTGAGCATCGCCGGGAGCTCCATCAGGAACCACCCCAGACGGGGGCTGAGATTGACGCCCCACTTGTTCGACGCGAAGCGCCCGTACGGGCTTTTCATCACGGCCGCGCCGATGAAGACCATCACCACGAACACGAACGCCAGAGTGAGCACCGTGTCGTACGTCGGGTCGCCCGTGTACCAGGTCATCATCGGCGCGGGCGGCCCTGAGCGAGGGCGCTGTATTCGGCGAGCTTTGCGTCGAGTTGCAGCTGAGCCCACTCGAGGGCGTCTGTTCGCGTTGCGAAAGCCTGGTGCGGAAATTTCGGCGGCGAAATCCAGAACACGGCGGTGACCAGTCCGCGCACCCAGCCGCTCGGAACGATGAGCGCCGAGCCGGCATTCCACAACACGTCGTGCGCCTCGAATCGCTTGAGATGTTCGGCAAAGGCCCTACGTTGCGTGGCGGTCGCCCTGGTGAGGTTCGAGAGCTCGACTACCCACGCGACGGGGTAGTGTGCCCGCGTGGCCCATTCCTCCCGCGCCTGCACGAACCTGGCAAGCTCTTCATCGCTGCCTTTGTCGGGAAAGGTCCACTCGTAGATCGGCACGTGCCGGTGGGACACCCACGGATGATCGATCTCGAGGTACTCGGGGGCCGCTTTGTGGCCGGGTTCAGGCATGTCGTTCGCGCAGAGGATACCACGGCGCAGCGCGTCACACCGCAGAAGGCGCGAAGGTGCAGGGGCCGCCAGGCGGGCTAGATCGGACTGCCCCCGATCGCGTTCGTGATGAACGCCCTCTCGATAGGAAACTCGCTTGGTGTATCACCCACGGGGAAGGCTCGTTCGAGTAGGTTGAGGATGCGGCTCGTGGTGGCCGGCATGACCCGATTGCTGAACGCGAAATACGCCCCCATGCCGGTCATGACCCGACGGCGTCGGTCGACCACGCCATCGAGGATCATTATCGCTGCGCGGCGTGGGGTCATGACGTCACGTCGGCCGGCGTACTCTTCGACCGGCGCCACCATCTCGGTCTTGACGAGTGGAAGGTACACCGACGACACGTGGATCCCCTCGTGTTGCAACTCCGCCATCAGCGAATCGCCAAACGCGTCGAGCGCACCCTTGGTCGCGAGATACGCGGCGAAGTACGGTGACGGCATGAGGACGCCCATCGTGAGCACGTGCGAAATCGTCCCACCTCGTTCCCTCAGCGACGGAAGCAGGCGCAAAGTGAGGCGCACCGGCGCGAAGTAGTTCAAGGCCATGGTGCGCTCGTAGTCGTGAAAGCGATCGAGGGACGCAGAGATCGGCCGGCGAATCGAGCGAGCCGCATTGTGAATCAGCACATCGACACCGCCGTGCTGAGCGAGCACCGCGTCGGCGAGCGCGTCGATGTCGTCGAACGAAGAGAGGTCCGCAGCGTGCGCGTGAGCTCGGCCTCCTGCGGCGCGGATCTCTTGCGCTACGGCCTCGAGCTTGGCGGCATCCCGCGCGACCAGCAGGACCTCGGCCCCCGCTTCAGCGGCCATGTGTGCCGTGGCCAAGCCGATGCCACGTGATGCGCCAGTGATGAGAACGACCTTGCCCCCGAGCCCCCGTCGATATCTCGCCGGTCGCTGTTTCATGGGGTCGAGATGGTCTTCGTAGTATCGATACAGCGTCTTGGCGTAGGTCCTCAGCGGGGGGCAGCTGATATCGCTTCCCGCGAGCGCCGCCTGGGTGTTGGCGTCTTGCAGGCGCACCTTGATGTTCATCGCACCGAGGCTCTGAGTCGGAAGCCCGAGGTCGCTCACAAACGCGTCCGCCAGCTCCCGTATGCTTGGTAGCATCGATACCAGTGCGCCTGTCTTCTTGGCCCCCGGCATCTTGGCGATGTCGACGGCGGGGCCCAAACGCGGACCGCCTGCGGCGGCAACGAACATGTCCGCCATTTTCACGAAGGGAGGCGGATTTGGGTCGACGAGATGAAAGACGCGCGCGTCGGTGTCCGAGAAGGCGATGTGTACCAGGGCGTCGGCGACGTAGTCGACCGGTACGAGATTGAAACGGCCACGGATGCGGGGCACCGGCAACCGCACCCAGCCGGGCAGGGCGTAGGCGAGCTTTTTGATCGCGCCGAAGCTGTAATAGACGCCGTCGATCCGGTCCATGGCGCCCGTTCTAGAATCCCCCACGACCGAGCTCGGCCGGTAGATGCGGTAGTCGACCTTCGATTCTCGGACTAGCTTCTCCGATTCGAACTTGCTGCGATGATACGCGTGGGGAAGGGTTTGCCCCTCTTGGAACATCGCTTCGGTGAACGTCTCGGCGAAGTCACCCGCGACCGCGACAGAGCTCACGTGGTGCAGGCGCCCATCGAACCGGGATTTTGCAAGGGCGCAGAGCAGGCGTCTCGTGCCGTCGACGTTGGTTTTTTCAATTGTCTCCGCGGTCTTGGTCCGGTCGAGAAGGCGTTCTTCCCAAAGGGCGGCAAGCTCCCGCAGCAGCGACCTGCGCTCGTCTCCCGAGGCGGCGTCGATTTCGAAGCGGAGGACGAGGGTGAGGGAGGCCCAGTCCCCCTGCTCGGTAGCCAAGGAGGAGAGGGCTTCCCGGACCGGTGGGGAGGCCGGGGATGATTCAAAGGCGCGGAGGAAGAGAACCAGCGCCTGGGTCGGATCACCCAGACGTTCGCGGTGCGTGCGGCCCATGCGAAGGAGAGTCGTTCCCAGGTCTGCCGCTGTGCCCTTGGCGGAGAGTTTGGCTTCGAGGGCTTGCAGGTGCTCTGTCCAAAGGGCAAGCGTCTCGGTGAGATCGACGACCGCGTCCAGTGCCTCCAAGTCGTCGGGGGCCATGGCGAGAATTCGGTGAAAGGACGCCAGTGCCTTTTCCGGGTCCGCAAGGGCGGTGCAATAGGTTTGAGCGATTTCACGCTCCACAGGGAGGGAGAATTCGCTGCGGCGGACCTGTTCGCCCCGCAGGACCTCCACGAGACGGTCATGGTCGCCGTCGAGTCGGAAAAGGCGGGCCTGTTCCTGCAGGGGAAAGAGGTCCGTGGGATTGATGGAATCAGCCTCTTTGAGGAGCGTAAGGGCCATTTCGCGGTCTTCGAGGCGTTCTTCCGCCACACGCGCGGCCGCGAGCAGGTGGGCGTATCCCGCGTCGGTAGGGCCGGCAAGCTGGGCGAGTGTTTGCAGGGCGTTCGCCTGGTCGGCCCACATGCCCTCTTTGGCATAAAGGGCCTCCACCTCTCCCTGCGCCTCGGCATTGGACGGGTCGAAGGCCAGGGAGCGTTCGTAGGCCGGAATGGCCCGGTCCGGGGCTTCTATCTCTGAAGCGAAGAGCCGCGCGACTTCCAGGTGCATTTCCGCGGCCTGCCGGCGGTCGGGCGCGTTGGCCGCCTTGCGCGAAAGAAGGTCGGCCAGGGAGGGCCAGGCTTGGGTCTTGCGGTAGATTCCCTCGAGGCTTTCAAAAGCCGTCGTATTGTGCATGTCCAGGCGCAAGGCCTCTTCGAAGGCGGCCGAGGCGTCCTCGAGGCGTTCGAGGCGCTCGAGGTAGATGTGCGCCGTATCCAGCAGTACGGAGACCTCCTCGGCCGTGTCGGTGACAATGTCGCGGTGGGCCTGGCACACGTCGAG
>JAUXFZ010000515.1 GCA_030622585.1 Myxococcales bacterium | reverse complement strand
CGCGCGGCCGGGTTGGCCGTGGCGCTTGCCGGCATGGCATTCCTCGTAAGCGACTATCGCGCAGCTCAGGGAAGCTTGAGGTCGCTCACCCCGCAACAGTCGGCCGAGCTCTCGAGCTTCGTGAGCGCAGCGTCCGTATCCGCGAGCCACCCTCCAGCACTGTTTGCGCACGTCGACGAGTCTTGGGAGCTCTTGTCCGAACAAAGCCGCCAAGAGGAAGCCGAGGCGCTGTTCAGATCGGCCACCGCGCGTTGGGGAACCCGGGACGGATTCATTCATCGAGGCAAGGCGCTCGTAGCTCAGCGCTGGGACGACGAAGTCACTGTGTTCGGCAGCCTTCACGGAGATCTGAAATGACGAAGACCGCTCACGCACGTGCCAAGCGTCGGCGCCAGGCTGGCTACACCCTCGTGGACATGATGATCGTCGTCTTGATCATGAGTGTGCTCGGAGGCCTCGGATTCAACGCGTACAGCAAGTACATAGCGCGCGCGAGGCGGCCCCAGACGATCATGGCGTTCCGTGCCATCGCTGCGTCTCAGCGCGAGTACCTGCTGACGCATGGCAGGTACGCCGGGACGTTCAGCGAGCTCGGATTCAACATCGAACGCGGCGCAAAGATATCGCCGACCGAGATTCAGGGGCACACATACAACTACCGCATCCTTCAGGACGACGGGCCGAGGTCCTGGTACGTGATCGCGGCCGGGAACATCGATGGAGACGCGTTCCCGGACATCATCGCGGCGAGCAATCCCCGGTAAACTGCATAGTTGGTAACATACCCCACTTGAGGACTGTAAATTTATTCCTATACTAGAATATGAAAGGGGCATGTGAAATGAATTCAAAACGTTGGACTTTAGGGGTCGTGCTGGCGGCGACTGTGAGCCTGTGGGGGCTTGTAGAGGCCGACGCGAGCCCATTTGCTTCGTACATCCTCTCCGATGATCTCGGCAATATGGTGCGCGGAACCGCGGCCGAAGCCAGTGATTGGGAAAACGACTCGAACGATAGCGGCGGCGACGGCGGTGGCGACGACAGCGGCAGCTCCGGCAACGGCAACGGCAACGGTCATGACAACAATGGTCACGGCAACAACGCGGACGGCGTCGACTCGAGCAATCCGAGCCAAGGCCACGGTGGGCCCAACGGCGAGGCGGACGAATCGTGCCCAGAAGGCGGCGTGTGTGTCGACGATGAAATCGGGAACGGCGGCAGCGATAGCTCCGACGACAGCGGCGGTAATGGCAACGGCAACGGCAACGGCAAGAAGAAGTAGCCGCAGCTCGGTTGCGTAAACAGGAAGGGCGCCCTACGGGGCGCTTTTTCCGTTTAAGACGGGTGCGCGGACTAGGGTTGGATCAGCACGCCCGGGTTCATTACTCCGTCGGGGTCGAGCGCGCCCTTGACCGCGCGAAGCGCGTCTCCGAACAACGCTGGCCGCTGCCGCTCGTACCAGGGCCGGTGCACGCGCCCGACAGCGTGATGATGGGTGATGGTGCCACCGTGCGCGATGACTGCGTCCGAGGCGGCTTTCTTGATGGTCATCCATTGGTCGAGTTCTGCGCCGTATCGCCCCGGCGCGATGAAGGTGAAGTACGGCGCTGGCCCGTCGGGATACACGTGGGTGAAACGGCAACTGATGAAGCCCTTCCCGCATGCGTCTTTCATCGCCTGGCGCACGTCGCGGACGACGCCGGAGTGCAGGCGCTCGAAGTTGTCCCAAGTGCATGCGGTCTCGAAGGTGTCCACGATGACGCCCATGCTCGCCATGATGTTGAGCAGATAGGGCGCCTCGATGAAGGCGTCGCGCCAGACCCCGGCGCCGGCGCTGCCCCCGCTTTGCTCGCCCCCTTCCTTGTAGACGGGCCCCTTGGGGCATGTGCCGCCGTGGTCGGTCACCAGCTCGAGTGCGCGCTCCATCCAGACTCGGACCGGGTGATCGGGAGACTCGAAGGCGATGACCAGCACGTGCGTGCCGTCCGTCGTCACCGCATTGAGCGCGGCTTCCCGCTTGTCGAGGAGCCGACAGTTGCTGGGATAGAGTCCGGACTGCGAGAGCGCCCTGACCGCTTCGACAGCCGCCCCGTAGTCGGTGAAGTGCGCGGTCGCGGTCGCCCGAAACACCGGCCGCGGTCGAACCCGCATCCAAGCCTCCGTGATGACGCCAAAGATACCCTCCGAACCCACCATCAGCCGATCGGGGCTCGGCCCCGCGCCAGAGCCCGGAAGTCGCCGCGACTCCCACACGCCTTGGGGCGTGATGGCGCGCGTGGACTGCACCAGGTCGTCGATGTGGGTGTACACGGTCGCAAAATGGCCGCCGGCGCGCGTTGCCACCCAACCGCCGAGCGTCGAGAACTCGAAAGACTGCGGGAAGTGGCGAAGGGTGAGACCGTGCTCCCCAAGCTGGCGTTCCAATCCGGGCCCGGTCGCGCCCGCTTGAATGCGCGCCGACAGGGAGCTTCGCTCGACCTCGACCACGCGATCGTGGTGCGCGAGGTCTAGGCTCAGCACCGCACCGTACCGATCGTCGACATCGCCCTCGACGCCACCGACCACGCTCGTTCCGCCACCGAACGGAATGACCGCGACCCCCGCATCGCTCGCCCAGTCGAGCACTGAAGCGATATCGTCCTCGTTTCGTGGGGTTGCGACGAGGTCGGGAGCCGGAGCAAAGTCGCCCCGAAAGCCCCGAAGGATGTCGCGATAGCTCTTGCCGTACGTG
>JAUXFZ010000518.1 GCA_030622585.1 Myxococcales bacterium | reverse complement strand
GGGCCCGGAGGCCCCGGGGGCGATCGGCTCCGACTGTATCTTCGGCACCGAAACTTCCGATCCAGTGCTCGCTGGCTGTCGCGACGAGGCCTTCGCGCTCATTAGCTGCTTCCCGAACTGCGACCCATCCGTGATCGAGGAACTCGCCGATTGCGTCGCGCAGTGCACGCAAGCCGCTAGCGGGCTCTCCGAGGAATGCGTGGCTTGCACCGGCGACACGGTGGCGTGCGGCGCGGCGTTCTGCACCAGCCAGTGCGTGTCCGACACCAACGCCCCAATTTGTATCGAATGTCGTTGCGACAACGGCTGCATCCCGGCATTCGACCGTTGCTCGGGACTGCCGTCCAGCGGCGACTGCGCTCCTGGGGGCTAGGCGAAACCTTCCCAAGAGTGCATTCCTGCACTTCGCGTAATGGCCCACTGATGATGACAGACTCCTTGCCGCTCATGCGCAACGTTCTGACAGCTCTCGTGACCGGGCGGCACCGGTCCCCCACGCCGCAGAAGGGTCTTTCTGAGCCTGCTACTGGGGCGTGTTCCGAGGCGCCCCAATCGCGCGCGCGCCTGTGGTCGGCCGTTCCCCAGTGCGGCCCTTCGAGTCCGATTGACTACCCGGACCGTCGCGGATATGAGGCCTGGCCTGTATGAGTCAATATCTGTTCACTTCCGAGTCCGTGACCGAAGGTCACCCCGACAAAATCTGTGACAAAGTCAGCGATTCGCTCTTGGATGCGTATCTCGCTCAAGACCCGAAATCGCGTGTCGCGGTCGAGACGATGGTCAAGACGGGCTTCGTCGTTTGCGGCGGAGAGGTCACCTCCAAGGCGGTCATCGAAATCGCCAAGATCGTCCGCAAGACGATCACCGACATCGGCTACACGGACTCCTCGATGGGCTTCGATGCGGGCACCTGCGGCGTTCTGGCGGCGGTCGAGCGGCAGTCGCCCGACATCGCGATGGGCGTCGACTCCAGCGCGAAGAAGGAGCAGGGGGCCGGCGACCAGGGGCTGATGTTCGGTTACGCCGTCAACGAGACGCGGCAGCTCATGCCGATGCCAATCGACTTGTCTCATAAGTTGGCGCGCAGGCTGACCCAGGTGCGCAAGAAGAACATCATCGAAGGGTTGCGTCCCGACGGCAAGACCCAGGTCACCGTTGAATACGACAACGACAAGCCGCGGCGCTTCGATGCCATCGTGGTGTCGACCCAGCACGCGGAACACGTGAAGCAGCGC
This sequence comes from Myxococcales bacterium, assembly GCA_030622585.1. Classification (GTDB taxonomy): domain Bacteria; phylum Myxococcota_A; class Polyangia; order Polyangiales; family Houyiibacteriaceae; genus SG8-38. The sequence continues at coordinate 1,465 of JAUXFZ010000518.1, read as the reverse complement.
GCGCTCCGAGAGGCGATCATCGAGGAGGTCATCAAGCCGACCCTTCCCGCGAAGATGATCGACAACAAGACCAAATTTCACATCAACCCGACCGGGCGCTTCGTCGTCGGTGGTCCGTTTGGTGACGCCGGCCTGACCGGACGCAAGATCATCGTCGACACCTACGGCGGAATGGGCCGGCACGGCGGCGGCGCCTTCAGCGGCAAGGACCCTTCCAAGGTTGATCGTAGCGCCGCGTACTTTGCGCGCTACGTCGCCAAGAACATCGTGGCCGCCAAGGTTGCGTCACGTTGCGAGGTGCAGGTGGCCTACGCCATCGGCGTCGCGAAGCCCATGGGCGTCTATGTGACGACCTTCGGCACGGGTGTGGTCCCCGACGAGAAGATCAGCAAGGTCGTCTCCAAGCTCTTCGATTTCCGCCCGGCGTCGATCGTCGCCACTTTGGACCTCCTCCGGCCGATCTACACGCAGACCGCGGCCTATGGCCATTTCGGCCGGACCGAGAAGACGTTCACCTGGGAGCGCACCGACCGGGCGGATGAGCTTCGCAAGGCGCTCGTGCCAAAGCGCGGGCGCTAGGGCTCTGCCGCTCATCGCGCTACACTACCGACGCCATGCGTGAGCCACCGCTTTCGACGCTCTCCGGTTGGGGCCGGCATTCGGCTCAGGGACGGGAGCGCGTCGGCGAGGATCTCGAGCGCATGAGCGCTGACGTCCATCTGTCGCGTGGACTTGGCCGCTCCTACGGAGACGCGTCACTGCCGCCCGAAGATCAGCCCGACGTTCTGAACACCACGTTCGCCGATCGTATTCTGAGCCTCGACGAGGAAACGGGTCGGTTCCGCGCCGAGTCGGGGCTCGCGCTGAGTGAGCTCAACCGTCTGCTGATGCCACGCGGGTACTTTGCGCCTGTCTCGCCCGGCACGAAGTTCGTCACCCTCGGGGGGATGGTCGCTGCGGATGTCCACGGAAAGAATCAGCACAACGCCGGTAACTTCGGCAACCACGTCACATCCCTCAAGATGAGGGTTGCCGATGGGCGCGTGCTCGAGTGCTCGCCCGAGCAACACCCTGACCTCTTTCGAGCCACGATCGGCGGGATGGGCCTGACCGGACACATCCTCGAAGTGGAGTTCGGCTTGGCTGAGATCCCTTCGCAATGGATCTGGCAGGAGAATCGACGCATCCACGGCATCGACGAGTTTCAGGACGCGCTCGAGGATGCCTCGCAAGAATGGCCCTACACCATGGGCTGGATCGATTGCCTCGCTCGGGGCAAGAACATGGGGCGGGGGATCCTCACGACCGGTCGTTGGGTAGACGCCGACCAGGCACCGTCGCAGCCGCCCAAGCAGGGCTTTCAACCGAGTCTTCGCTTCGACTGGCCGTCCTGGGTCCTCAATGGCCTGACGATCCGCGTCTTCAACGAGCTCTTCTATCGCAAGCAGTGGCGTCGGCACTCGAG
>JAUXFZ010000423.1 GCA_030622585.1 Myxococcales bacterium | reverse complement strand
ACAGAACGACATGGCTACGATCCGACTTAGGACCTTTCGGGTCCTGGTGGTGGACGACAGCGCGGCGATTCGTCGGCACGTCGTGCAGAAGCTCGAACCGATGGGCTTCCACATGACCGAGGCGAGCTCCGGCGAAGAAGCCCTCGACCTCACCCTCGAGCAAACGTTCGACCTAGTCGTGAGCGACATCGAGATGGACGCAATTACCGGCGTCCAACTGTGCCGGGTTTTCCGTGCCGATCCGAGCATGGCCGACATCGGCTTCGTGCTGCTGACTGCTGCGAAGGAAGCCACGACGCGCTTCTGGGGCCGCAACGCAGGCGCCGACGTCTACCTCGCAAAAGAACAGATGGACGAGAAGCTGTTGCCTGCTGTCGAAGCCTTGATGAAAGGCCGCACGCCGAGAGAAAGCATCCGGCCCGAGCTCAATGGAACGCCGCTCGAACGGGTGAGCGCCGTGCTCGACCACCATCTCTTTGACGTGGTCGTGCAGTCCGAGGTCCGTCGCCTGATGGATCACGCCCACGATCGAATCGAGTTTGGGGACAAGGTGCTGGAGCTCGCTGCCGAAGTCATCGGCTGCCCCTATCTGGTTCTTCATCTTCTTGGGCCGGGCGGGCCGACCTACTCGATCCGCGCACGCGGACCCTGGCCCAAAGGTAAGGCTACCGCGGGGCTGGCAGCCCTCGCGATCCCGGAGAAGAGCGCCGATGCGACCCACACGAGCATCGTGACCGACGCGAAGTTCGGCACGGGCCACACCGTCATCGGCGGCCGCTCCGTCACCTGCGAAATTCGGGTGAGAGACGAACCGCTAGGCGCCCTGCAAGTTTTCGGTGGCACCAGCTCTTGCGCAGAGACCGACATCCGCAGCCTGAAGCTCATTGCCGAGGCGCTGGGCGTCGTCGTGAAGTCCCTTTTTCTGATGGAAGAAACGCAACTCCTGGCGCTGACCGACGGCCTCACGGGGCTATACAATCGCCGCCATGCCAGCAAGCGCCTGGAGGAGGAGATCGCGCGAGCGCGCCGCAACAGCACGGGGCTTTGCGTAGCGATGTGCGACGTCGACCACTTCAAAGCGATCAACGACGAGTTCGGGCACGCCGCCGGCGACCACGTCCTGCAAGGAATCGCCAACTCGCTCACCGAGTACGTTCGCCGAAACGACATCGTGTCGCGCTGGGGCGGCGAGGAGTTCCTCGTGATCTTCTCCGAGATCAAGCTGACCGCCGCGCGCATCGTCGCCGAGCGGCTCCGGGGCCGCCTCGCAAGCGCCCCACAGGTCGAAGGCGGCCCCGAAAAGATCAGCGTGAGCATTGGACTGGCGATGCTCCGCCAAGGTGTCACGGCGGACGCGCTGATCGAGCAAGCCGACCAGGCGCTCTACCGAGCGAAAGCTCGAGGCCGAAACCGCGTCGAGGTCGCTGGCGAAGAACGGCGTAGCATGCCGTCGACCGTCGTGGCGAAGCAGGACGGCGGCAAGCGGAGATCCCTCCCCGCCAAGCCCAACGACGCCAAACAGGCAGACACGAAGTAGCCCCTCAATCGAGCCCGGCAGGCCGGGAATCGAGGAGCCCACATTCGTCTTCGACCACCTGCCCCGCGCTGCAGAGCAGCTCTTCATCGAACGGCGGCGCCACGATTTGGATGCCAATGGGAAGCCCGGAAGCGGAGAGCCCACAGGGTGTGCTGATGGCAGGCAGGCCCGCAAGGCTCGGGGGCAAGGTGAAGATATCTGCAAGATACATGTCGAGCGGGTTGCCTGTCTTTTCGCCGAGCGCAAACGCCGGTGTCGGTGTGGTCGGCGTGCACACCACGTCGCAGCTCTCGAACGCGGTGTCGTAGTCGCGCCGGATCAACGTGCGAACCCGTTGCGCCTTGAGATAGAAGGCGTCGTAGTAGCCCGCCGACAACGCGTAGGTCCCGAGCATGATGCGCCGACGAACCTCCGGGCCGAAGCCGTGTGCCCTGGTTTGAGTGTACATGTCCGTGAGGTCTGCGCTCGGAACGCGCAGGCCGTAGCGAATGCCATCAAATCGGGCGAGGTTGCTCGACGCCTCGGCGGTCGCGATCAGGTAGTAGACCGACACCGCGTGCTTGGCATGGGGGAGCGACACGTCCACCAAGGTGGCGCCCTGCTTCTCGAACGCGCTCAACGCAGCCTCGACTCCGGCGCGAACGTCGGCGTCCTGAAGTCCGTCGAGGAGGTCGCGCACCACGCCCACGCGCAGACCCTCGACCCCACGGTCGCACGCGGAAACGTACTCACCCACGTCGCGGGCGGCCGAGGTTGCGTCCCGACGATCATGGCCGGCAACGACCTGAAGCAACTGCGATGCCTCGCGCACCGATCGAGCCATCGGCCCGATCTGATCGAGGGACGACGCAAAGGCGACGAGCCCGTACCGGGACACTCTCCCATACGTAGGCTTGATCGCCGTGATGCCGCAAAACGCAGCGGGCTGTCGCACCGAGCCACCGGTATCACTGCCGAGCGCGAACGGGACCAACCCGGCGGCGGTCGCACATGCGGAACCTCCGGATGAACCGCCTGGTGCGCGATCCAGATCCCAAGGATTGTGCACGTTCGCGAAGGACGAATTCTCATTGGACGACCCCATCGCGAACTCATCGAGATTTGTCTTGCCGAGGATCACTGCGCCGGAGCCCCGCAGCGCTTCCACCACGTGGGCGTCGTACGGCGGGACGTAGTCGCCGAGGATCTGCGAGGCGCAGGTCGTGCGAAGCCCACGGGTGCAGAGGTTGTCTTTGAGCGCAATCGGAACGCCGGCCAATGGGCCAAGAGCTTCACCCGCATCTCGCGCGCGGTCGACCTGCGCCGCCGCGGCGAGCGCGCCCTCGTGATCGATGGAGAGGAAGCAGGAGAGCTGCGCATTGAGCATCTCGGCGCGGTCCAGGTACCCACGCGTGACGTCCACCGCGCTGGTGCCGCCACTGACGACCTCCTCGCGGATCTCGAAGGCGCTCTGCCACGGGAAGTCGCCCATCACTCGACCTCGAGGACCAGGGGCACGGCAAAACCGCCCGACTCGCTCGCGGGGGCTTGCTCGAGGATCTCGGCGCGATCGCTGCATCGATTCGGTACATCCGGCCTCATCGGCGCATCCATCGGGATGGAGTGGAATGTCGGGGGCACATCGGAGACGTCGAGCTCGTCGAGCCCCTCCATGTATCCGAGAATGGCATCCAGCTGTTCCTGCATCTCCCGCGCCTCGTCATCCGACAGCGTCAGCCTGGCCAGCTTCGCCACGTGCAAAACCTGCTCGAGGGTGATTTTCGGGTCCGCCATGGGCCGCCGAAGGTAGCAGATCCACCATTCGAGGCGAGGCCCGCCTCGCCCGACGTCAGAACCTTCCCAGGTTCGAAACGCGGGAACTTTCCCAGGTTGAGACTGCAGTGGAGTGAGACCCAGGGGAGCCCGGTATCATGGCTGCGACGGCCGTGCGGCTCGTCGTTTTTCCCGTGTTTTGGTTCGAATCGAACCTGGGAAGGTTTTGAGGGGGGCGAATCGGGGGGTTT
>JAUXFZ010000357.1 GCA_030622585.1 Myxococcales bacterium | reverse complement strand
GGGCGACATCGAGACGTTTCTAGCCAACGAAGAATCGCTGACTGGCGCGTATCTATCCGGGCGCAGAAGCGTTGCCGTGCCGGAGCAACGGAGGGAGGGCCCGAGCTCGGTACGCGTGCGGGTCACGGAGCTTCACAATCTGCGTGACGTTCATGCCGAGTTTCCGTTGCGCTCCCTTTGCGCCGTGACGGGCGTGAGCGGTAGCGGGAAGAGCTCGCTCATCGTCGATGCGCTCTTTCCCGCGGTTCGGGCGAAGCTCGGACTGACCGCGGAATTGCCGCCCGGCGTTAGCGTCGAGGGGGGGGAGGAGCTGGCTCGGGTGTCGTTCGTCGATGCCACGCCAATCGGACGTAGCCCGCGCTCGAATCCCGCGACGTATCTTGGGATGCTCGGACCCCTGCGAGAGCTTTTTGCCGGCCTGCCGGAGGCCCGCGCGCGTGGTTACCGTGCCGGCCGCTTTAGCTTCAACGTCAAGGGCGGCCGATGCGAGGCTTGCAAAGGCGAGGGCGTCCAGCGGATCGCCATGCAGCTACTGCCCGACGCGGAGGTTGAATGCGAGGTCTGTGGCGGTCGCCGTTACAACGACGAGACTCTGCAGATCCGCTATCGCGGATTGAACATCGCCGAGGTGCTGGCGCTCCCGGTCGAAGAGGCCCATGCGCTGTTCGAAGCGGTGCCCGCCGTACGCACCCGCCTCGACGCTTTGCGGCGCGTAGGCCTCGGCTACCTCGCGCTCGGTCGCCGCTCGACGACGCTGAGCAGCGGTGAGGCCCAACGCATCAAGCTCGCCCGCGACCTTGCCCAGCCCGCGCGCAAGCCGACTCTCTACATCTTCGACGAACCCACCCGCGGCCTGCATTTCGTCGACGTCGAACAGCTGATCGCAATTTTCCATCAGCTCGTCGACGACGGCCACACGGTCATCGCCGTCGAGCATCAACTCGATGTGATCCGCAACGCGGACTACGTGCTCGACATGGGCCCAGGCTCAGGGCCAGACGGGGGAACGGTGGTGGCCGAGGGGACGCCGGAAGACGTAAAGGCGAGCGGCTCGGCAACCGGCCGATTCATTTGAACCGGGGACGGTCTTTCCTTCTTTCCTTTTTGGTCCCAGCGGTTCGAGGGCGAGGCTGCGCGACGGCGCGTTCGGAAAGAAGGAAAGACCGTCCCCGGCGTGGTCTCTCGCTCACAGTGTGCGGCTGCGTCACGCTTTCGGCTGGGCGCTTTTCGCGTCTGCGACGTCCGATGGGGTGGCGTGCGGCTTGGTACGGCGCTTGCAGCCTCGCTCTGCATGACTTTGACTCACGTTCGAATGAATCCGTCTGTCTTCGTTGCGTGTTCAGTGCTCGCTGTGCTGGCGCTCGCGAGCCACGCCTCTGCACAACCCCGCGCTGCGGAGCTTCGCTTTCAGTTCTTCTCGCCGTCGTATCGCTGGTCGCCTGCGATCGGCGGTGCAACTGAGTACAACATCCAAGGAAGAAGAAGCCTCTATTTCTCACCGGGCGTCGGCGGCCGTTACTTTCCGAGGCACGGAAGCCACGGCGCCTTGCTCCAAATCGACTACCGCTTCGATTCGCAGACGGATGACGCATGGTGCCTTTTCGGCATCCCCGACCCGTGTCCGTACTCGAAGGTCGAGTACGCCACCTTGCACGCGGGCTACGCCTATCGTCACACCGTCCCATCCCCACGCGGACCACGTAAGCGCTTCTGGGCGTTTACTCCACACCTCAGCCTTGCGACGGGTTGGGCGAAGAACGAGCCGGCCGCGTTCGGCATTCCTGCACGCTCACCCGTCATTGGGGGCCGAGTCGGCTTCGACGTCGACCTGCACTTTGGCCGATGGTTCATGGGATGGAGCTTTCGGTACGAGGCTCTGGCGCAGACCCGAGGCCCGGTGGGCTTGTCCCACTTCTTCGGCTGGAACGCGATCCCGGTCTTCCAAATGGGCATCGATCTCGGCAAGACATCCCCGCAAACCCGTCCCCCCGACGGATACCCCAGCTTGTAGGGGGGTATGCTAGCCGCTGGCGTTTAGCGAGCGGCTGAACGCGTCGCCTACTGTTACGCAGGCTTCGCGCACTTCGAGCTCGCCTCCGACGAGGATCGCTAGCGGGTTTATCTCTACCGCTTCGATTTCTCCGCGCCATTGGTGCACGAATGCCGCCAAGCGCATCAGGACGTCGCCGATGGCAGTTACCGCTTGGCTTCGCTCCGGCGTCGTACCTTGCAAGAGTAGGGAGCTGCCACGCAGCCGGAGTAACACGCGCTCGAGGGCCTTCGCCGTGGCGGGTAGCACGGTTTGCGTCATGTCGGCCGACGCTCGCCCGTGAGGATCCGCGAAGCCGATCTCGGCCAAGACCGGACCGGTGGCGAGAGGCTCCATCCGAACGCGCAGTAGCGTGCGAGCCATGGTCGATGCGCTCACGGTCACGCCGAGCAGCCGTGCATCCTCGGAGCGGTTCTTGGCAACGGCCATGATCTGACGGTATGCGTCTCGGGCTTGGCCGGCGGAAAAGACTTCGGCGGCGAGGTCGGGGTGGTCCCACAACCTGAGATCGGGTGACGCCAGAGCGACACGTACCGGGAAGCCGATGCGCGCCGCCTCGGATGCCGCGCGTGATGGCGTGGCACAAAGCTCCTCGATCGGAAGGGGCACATCGTAGGGCTGCAGGGCGGCCTTGCTTGCTGGATCCGATAGCGCTCGCTTGGGTCCGAGGATCACCTCGAGGACCGCGTCGGCTTCGACTCCCTGGACCACCGGCACCTTGGGACGCGACGCATCCTGGGATGCACGCATTGCACGCAGTGCGGCCGCCACGTCGCGAGGGGGGCCGATGGGTCTGCTCTTCTTGCCTTCGCACTCATGCGCGATCAGGCCCTCGTCGATTCGGACGAATTTGCCGTCGCGACGGTGACTCACGCTGTCGCCCAGCCTCACACGGTCGACGCCGGGAAGCTCCTTGGTCGTGGCAGCCCAGGGCCGCTCGATCGCAAGCTCCAGCAGGGCGGCCACCGCCGCCAGGGGGCCCGTCTCGTGGACCGCCGGCAAACCGAGGTCATGAAGCAAACCCAGAGGTTGCGGGCCGATCACCGCGACGGGGATCTTCTGCCCTTGAGCTCGCATGGCCTCAGACAACTGAACCACCGCATCTGGCGCCAGCGGTTCCTCGACCGCCAGGCCCACCGGGCCGCCCCCGCTCAGCGTTTCTATCGCCACTTCCCAGGGACGATCGTGTACCTCCGGCTTTACGGACAGACCGATGCGTTTAGCGTCGCGCGCCACATCGACCGCCAGCTCCGGGCAGTCACAGAAAATGCTCCAGGCTTTCGGCATTGCGGTGACACGAAGGATACCCGTGACGCGCCTCTCCGACCACTTCCTCGAATCCGGACCCTTGCCGGAATTATCCTGTGTGCTCGTGTGGCTCGATCCCAAACATAGGATCAGCTGGAGCTTTGTCGCGACGCGAGCTTGACGCCCCGAACGGCACGGTGATAATCCGGGCTCGGCCGATGTAACCCTTCCTATCAAAAGGGGGAATCAGCCGGTGGGGGTCATTCTGAGGAGAGTCGCGACATGCGTCTGAAGCTGATTGCGGGCAATCTCGCCATCGTTGTGTTGGTGGGGTTCGGGTCGTATCTCGTCGTGCGTACCCAGCTCCGGACGGAACTCTCGAGGCAGCTCGAGGAAGGTATCGGAGACGATTCTGAGCTTTTCGCTAGGTCGTGGCGCGCCGATGGCGCCCGATTGGCGGAGGGGGTTTCGAGCCGGGTGGTGAGCAAGTCTGTGAGGAACGTGTTCACGGCGTCAGGCGAAACCAAGCGGCGACGCCGAGCGTTCGAGGCTGTGCAAGGCGTCTCCAAGTGGTTCCAAGATCCGGCTCGCGGGCGTCGGGAGCGGCCGCACATCGTGGCGGTCATCGACGAGACCGGCCGCGTCATCGCGCGGGACACCGACCCGAACCGCATGTTTGGCGAGCCGCTCCTCAATCAGGTTCCTGTCCTTCGAACGGTGCTCACCCGTGGAGCGCCTC
>JAUXFZ010000360.1 GCA_030622585.1 Myxococcales bacterium | reverse complement strand
TATCTGTGAGATGGCTTACGTGATCATTGTGGGAGGGTCCCGTGCTAATGCACCCGGGTGTCCAACCTTCATGGCTTGCTCGAGCGCCTCGATCTGGAGTTGCTCGATACCGACCTCTTTCGCGGATTCGGCCCCCATGACGGGCGTCCGAGAATTTTCGGCGGATTGGTGGCTGCGCAGTCACTCGTTGCGGCATGCCGGACGGTCGAAGGGCGCACGGCTCACTCGCTGCACGGGTACTTTCTGCGCGAAGGCGATACGTCGGTGCCCGTCATCTACCACGTCGATCGCATTCGCGACGGGCGTTCGTTTGCGACCCGGCGCGTCGTCGCCAAGCAGCGTGGCAAGGCGATCTTCAACACGTCCGTTTCGTTCCAGGCGGCCGAGGACGGGTTCGAACACCAGGCACGGATGCCTAGTGCACCCGCCCCGGAAACGGTTCCAACCAACGAAGAACGCCTACGCGCCTACCAGAAAGAGTCGAGTCACCCGGCGATCGATTTCTTGTTGTCGCTCGATCGGCCCATTCAGCGGCGAGAGGTCGACCACGTCAACCTCTTGGCGCCAAAGGTCCACGAAGGCATTCAGCGTACTTGGTTTCGGGCCGCCGGCGCGCTCGGCGATGACCCCGTGATGCATCAGGCCGTGCTTGCCTACGCCAGCGACTACGGCCTGCTCGAAAGCGCGTTTAATCGGCACGGGCACAGCTTCCTGACCGAAAAGCTGATCATTGCGAGCCTCGACCATGCCATTTGGTTTCATCGACCGTTTCGCGCCGATCAATGGATGCTGTACGTTACCCAAAGTCCGACATCGTCAGGCGGTCGCGGGCTTAATTTTGGCCATATCTACTCTCAAGACGGCGCGCTCGTCGCTTCGGTGGCGCAAGAGGGACTGATGCGTATTCGGAAGCCGCAATGACCAGCCGAGGCGGCTCGCGGTTGAACCGGATCGCCCTTGGGCTCTCTGTGGCTGCCGTGCTGAGCACGTTTCCGGTACGCGCGCAGCAGAGTCCGATTCCTGCTCCCGCGGCCGAGGTGTCGCCGGAGGTCACCGAGGTCGAGCGCAAGGCGCAAGAGGCCCGCTCTCGGCTCGCGCAGTGGCAGAGCAAGGCCGTGGAATACCTCCTCTCCGGACAGGAGGCACAAGCGCGGACTCGCGCTATCGACGAAGACATCGCCCGGCTGGAGCAACGAAAAGCGATCACCATCCGGGGAGACGCGAGCGCAGCGGAGCTCAGTGTGGAGCTCCTCGAGGCTGAGCAGGAGCTCACTGCGGCGCGGCGGGAGGCCATCGAGCTCGACGTGGAAGCGGACCGTCGAGCGGAGCGACGAAAGCGGATCCCGGAGCTGTTGTTGATCGCCAAGCAACGGCTCAAGGGGCTCGACCAGGCCCCGTCTGCGCCAAGCGGCCACTCGGCGATGGCCGAAGCGCTACGGGAGCTCGCCTCGTTGAAGCATGCAGCAGTCCAAACGGAGATCGAAGCCTATCAGAACGAGCTCGGGACTTACGACGTGCGTGGTGCGCTGCTCGGCAAGCGGCGTGACCGCGCGACCTTGCGGATCGCGTACTACGAGGCTCTGACCGCGAAACTGCACGAGGCGCAGCAGCAGTTGGAGCGGCTCGAGGTCGATCGGGAGAACGAGGCGACTCGGCGGCTCCTAGAGGAGCTGACGGCTCTGCCCAATGCGTTCAAGAGGACGCTGCAAGAACTCTACCAACGAAACGAAGCGCTCGCCTCCGTCTTGACCAGCGAAGGCGGGCTTCACGAGCAGATCGAGGACGTCAGTGGCAAGCTCAGGCGCGCCGAGGTCCGGGTGGCCGAGCTCGAGGCTGAGCTCACCCGCTTGGCGGCTCGTGTTCAAGCCGTCGGTCTTGCCGATTCGGTCGGGGTACTGCTGCGTCGCCATCGGGCGGAGGCGCCGGACATCGGTATGTACCGCCGTTTCATACGCATGCGCCAAAACCAGATCGGCGATGTGCAGCTTCAGCAGATCAGACTCCGGGAGCAACGGCAGGCATTGGGCGACATCGACACGCTCATCGACGAAGCGATGGCAACGATCGACGTACCCGTGGCCCCCGAGGAGCAGGAAGAGCTCGAAAGACTCCTCCGCCAGTTGTTTGAGACTCAGCGCAAATACATGGATGCGCTCATCGAGGACTATGAGACATACTTCCAGAAGCTCGTCGACTTCGACGCCCGGCAGCAAGAGCTGATCGCGCGGACCCAAGACCTCCTCGACTTCATCGACGAGCGCATCCTTTGGATCCCGAGCGGCGGCGTGGTCCAGGCCCAGCTGCTCACGGACGGGCGAGACGCCGTGGCTTGGCTCTTCGGGGCCACGTACTGGGCGCAGGTTGGCAGGGGTTTTCGCGACGCCGCGACACGGCTGTGGCCGGTCAATCTCATCGCACTGTTCCTGGCGATCCTCTTCCTGCCCTTTGCGCGACGGGCCCGCTCACGGATGCGAAGTCTCGGAGAGCGAGCCAAGCAGGCCGGCTGCGTCCGTTTCGCTCCGACCAGCGAAGCGATTGCGTTGAGCATGGCGCTCGCGATCTGGTTGCCGGCCCTCTTGGCGTACGTTGGCTGGCGCTTGGGTCTCTCGCCCGTGGCGACTCAGTTCACACGAAGCGTCGCGCATGGGTTGCTTGTGTCGGCCGGGTTTTGGGCGACGTTGCGCATATCGCGGCAGTTGGTTCGGCCGAGCGGCATCGCCGAGGCGCACTGCGGGTGGTCCGACAAGGCGGCCCATGCTCTTTGGCGGGACCTCCGCTGGCTGACCATCGTGACCGTTCCCGCGGTCTTCGTGATCTTCGTGTTCGAAATGCGCGGAGAAGACCTGTGGCGCGAATCGGTTGGTCGCTTCGCCTTCTCGATCGCCATGCTTGCGGTCGGCGTGTTCAATTACCTAGCGCTCCGGTCTGGTGGCCCCCTCGCAGAGGTGTTGCGCGGCCGAACCCGGCGACGCCCTTGGGCATGGCGAACGGTGCAGCTCTCCTCGTTGGTGATACCGCTCGCCCTGGTCGCTGCCGCGCTCCGCGGCTTCTACTGGACAGCGCTTCAATTTGGCACTCGGTTGCATCTCAATCTGGCGTTCGTGTTCCTGTTGGTGATCGTCCTTCAATTGGCCGCACGGTGGTCGATGATCGCGCAGCGTCGCGCCGCCCTCGAGGACAAAGATCTCGACGAGAAGCCAGTCAGACCTGAACCCACCATGGAGGTTAGTCGGCTGATGCTCGGCACCGGCCTCCTCCTCGCGGTATTCGGCTCGTCCGCGATCTGGGGTGACCTGGCGCCCGCCACGAGGATTTTGCAGGAAGTCGAGCTTTGGACGGTGACACAGACGGTCACCGTGTCGGCTCTGGACCCGTCGGGGGTCGAGCGCTTCTCCACCGAAGACCGATTGGTGGCGATCACCCTTGCCGACCTGCTCCGCTCGTTCCTGATCGGCCTGTTCACGTTGGCGTTGATCCGCGCGCTGCCGGGGATGCTGGAGGCCACCCTGTTCCGCCGACTTGGTCGCGGCGTGCGCTACGCGTACTCGACCATCGTCAGGTACGCGGTCGTGCTGGCCGGCCTGGCCGTCGCGTTCGATGCGATTGGAATCGGCTGGTCGAGCATCCAGTGGTTGGTCGCCGCGGTCGGCCTGGGCCTAGGCTTTGGCCTTCAGGAGATCTTCGCGAACTTCGTCTCCGGGCTCATCATCTTGTTCGAGCGGCCGATTCGCGTCGGGGACCTGGTCACCGTGGGCGACGTGAACGGCACCGTCTCAAAGATCCGAATCCGGGCAACCTGGATCACGGCGTTCGATCGCAAGGAGCTCATCGTTCCCAACAAGGAGTTCGTCACTGGGCGACTGATCAACTGGACGCTCTCGGATGCGGTACTTCGCCTCAGCATACCCGTTGGCGTCGCGTACGGATCGGACACGGATCGGGTGACTGAGGTGCTGTACGAGGTGGCTCGTG
>JAUXFZ010000048.1 GCA_030622585.1 Myxococcales bacterium | reverse complement strand
CGTCTCGATATCCTGCTCCGTGGTCTCCATACCTAAACTGATTCGAACCGCGGAGCCAGCCCGCCACTGCTCATCCGGATACATCGCCCGAATTACCGCCGAAGGCTCCTCGAGGCCGGACGAGCAGGCCGCGCCGGTCGAGAGGCAGAGTCCTTCGAGGTCGAGGGCCGCGGCTAGGAGCGGGCCCTTCCAGCCCCGGAGGCTCAGGTTGGACACGGTGCCGGTTCGCGGGGAGGCGCCATTGAGGACGGCGCCCAGACCCAAGAGCTCGTTCTCGATGCGGTCTCGTCGCTGGGCTATCTGCGCTTGCTGTGCCAGGCGACGTCCGGTTAGGCGGCATGCCGTCCCGAAGCCGACCATGCTCAGGGTGTCGGGCGTGCCGGGGCGTCGCCCTCGTTCCTGCGGACCGCCCTCGAGCACAGGCTGGAGCGCCAGGCCCCGACGCACCCAGCAGGCGCCTGCGCCGGCGGGCCCGCCAAGTTTCACCGCGGCGAATGCCACCGCATCTGCCCCGAGAGCGCCCACATCGACGGGCACCTTGCCAAGCGCTTGGGTCGCATCGATGAACAGGAGCGCGTCGCGTTCACGGCAAGCCTTCGCATACTCGCGGATCGGGAACACGGTGCCGGTCTCGTGGTTGACCCATTGAATCGCGACCAGGGTGTTCGGACCCAGGTGCAGACTCAGCTCTTCGAGGCTTGGGGGACGGCCCCCGACGACGGGTAGAGCGATGACCTCGCGCCCGCCCGCGCCCAGCCGTCGTACGCTCTCGGCGACTGCGGGGTGTTCGACTTGGGTGGTGACGACCCGACTACGGCCCCCGGCGAGCCCACGGAGGCCGAGGTTGCACGCCTCGGTGCCTCCGCCGGTCAGCACCAGGTCCGCGGCCTCCGCCCCGATCGAGCTCGCGACATCCTCGCGGGCCGTTTCGAGCAGTTGTCGCGCGGCGCGTCCGGCGGTGTGCGTGCTCGACGGATTGGCCCACGCGGTCTCCGCCGCTTCATGCATGGCTTGCCGAACCGCATCCGGCATGGGCGCGGCCGCATGGTGGTCGAGATAGATCACACTTGCGTCTCGGGGCGCTCGGGCACGCGCCCCACCCGAAGCTCAACGAGGGTGCCGGGGAGCTGCCGCTTCGCGACCTCGCCGGCGGGCGGGCTCGAGATCTCGATACCGCCGCCAAGGGCTTCGGTCACCCGTCTCGCAAATGCCAAGCCCAATCCGACGCCCCCATGATCGCGGGTCACCGAACCATCGACTTGGTAGAAGGGTTCCATGATGCGCGCGATGTGCTCGGGACGGACGCCGGGGCCACTGTCGGCCACCGCGAACAGCAGGTGACCCTCCCCGTCGGGGCGGACTTCGACGGCAACCTCGCCACCGGTGGGCGTGAACTTCGACGCGTTGTCGAGCACGTGCGCCATCGCCCGTAGGAGCTTGTCCGGATCTCCCTGCGCGGGCATCGGTTCCTCGGGAACGCGCTCGATGAAGGTGACATCGCGCTCGTCGAGCTTGGCGCGGATTTGATCGATCGCTTTGGTGGCGGTGTCGCGAAAATCGTATGGGCGCGTGTAGTAGTGCATGCGCCCGGTCTCGAGGGAGCTGGCGTCGAGCAGGGTGTCGACGACGGCGCGGAGGCGTTGCGTGGACGCCTCGACCGAGCGCAGGCACTTGTGTTGGAGATCGGTGAGTGGCCCAAGTTCTTCGTTGAGCAACAGCCGTAGGTAGCCGACGACCGGTGTCATCGGCGTCGCAAGCTCGTGACTCACGTTCTGAAGAAACTCGCGACGGAGCCGCGCGATGTCTTCGAGTCGCTGGTTCGTTTGGGAGAGCTCGACGATCTTCTTCTCGAGCCGCTCCACGATCTTCTGCGTGCGCTCACGAAGCAATCTGTCGCTTCCGTCGTCGGCGCTTTCTCGATGCCCCCGGAGGAACTGTTCGATGGTCTCCGCGAAGCGTGCGGCGTCGATCGGTTTGGCGATGAAACCGTCACAACCGACCGCAAGCGTAGAGTCGCGGTCACCCTCGGCCGTAATCGCTACGATGGGGGTTTCCTGAAGGGCTGGCATCCCACGAAGCCGCAGGGTGACCTCATATCCGTCGAGATCCGGAATGTTGATGTCCACCAGGACCAAATCCGGTAGGATGTCGCGAGCCAATTGGATGCCCTCGACACCCCCTTCCGCCTCGATCACGTCGTGCCCGGCCGCCCCGAGCAGCTTCTGCACGAGGCGCCGATTGTTAGGATCGTCCTCGATGTGCAGCACACGAGCCATTGAGAGCGGATGCTATCAGTCTCGGCCGCTTGCCGCACGCGGGCACGCTGGCTAGGGATCAGGTATGGCAGTGCGATTGGTCGAGCAGCTAGTCGACGCCGGACTCGTGACCGCGGCGCAGGCGAGCGCCAGCGGCGGCGCAGACCCGCTCTTGGCTTCCGGGCAGGTCGTTCAGAACCTGGTCGCGGGCGGCCTGGACGAGCGCGTCTTGGCGGGCTTCTTCGTGACCCGCGGCTTCGGTCCCATGCTCGGGGCCCAAGAGTTGGCTCGCGCCGACGGAGATCTGGTTCGACGTTTGCCGGCGGTAGACGCCCACGATCTGTGCGCGATGCCACTACAGCCGAGCCCCGCGGGCGCCATCGTGGCGATGGCCGATCCCACGGACGAAGGCGCCGTGGCGAGAGTCAGCGCAGCGCTCGGCGGCAGTATCTTGCCGACCGTGGCCAAGCTTTCCGATCTGCTCGCGTCGATCGAGCGTGCCTATCCACCGGAGCGCCGGGCGGCCGTGACCGATCCGGTCGTGCGGGCGCGCTCCCGTACGCCGAGCGGCGTCGTCCCGCTCGTTCAGGAAAAGCCTGACTTCGCGACCGACCGAACGCTGTCCACCTTCGACCCTTCACTTTCCGACCTTGCGGCCACCGCAAGCCCGGCGTGGGACCGCGCGTGGAGCCGCTCGATTACCGAACCGGAGGCGTCGTTTGCCCCAAAGCCGAGCCACATCCCGTTGCCGGTCGTCCCTGGCGTCCCGGCTGCGGCACCGGCATCGCTGCGCCCCGATAATTCCCACCCACCCGCCGGCAGTTCTCACCCATCGACGGCGTCCGACTCGGACCTCGAGGCCCACCTTGCAGAGCTGGCTCGGGCTACCTCACGCGACGACGTTGTGCGCGTTGCGTGCCATGCATGCCTGGCTGTCTCCCGAGGCGCTGCGTTCCTGGCGTTGCGCAAGGGCGTGTTCCGCGGATGGGACGGTGCCGGTGGTGATGTGACGAACGCCGGGATTCGAAGTCTATGGGTGCCGGCGAGCAACCCTTCGATCCTCAATGAGGTCCTGCACACGGGGCGCGTCTTTCATGGGGCCTATGGGCAGACGGCGGCCGACCACCTCTTTCGGGCAGCTTTTGGCGGCCACGGACGGGAGGTCGTCATCGTGCCGGTGATGATCGGCGCGCGCATGGTCGGGGTGTTGTGCGCCAACGATCCTTCGAACGAAACGGCCCCCGTGGAGCGGGTCGCCGAGGCCGTGGGGAAGGCCTTCGAGAGGCTCATCGTGACCCAGAAATCGGGCGCTTAATCAACGAAAACGGCCTGAAGGCGGGGGTCTGCCTGTTTGGCGAGCCGGAGGAGCCGGCGACGTTCGCGCAGCACGGACGAAGCGTAGCCATTGCGCTTGTCGCAGTGGCCGGAGTTGTACCAGGCAAGGCCCTTCTCGACGTCGCCCCCGCACCGAGCGACCGCCCATTCGTAGAGCCCAAGCCCAGCCTCGATCACCTCGCGCTGACACGCGCCCGGACGGCGGCTGCACTTCTCACGGTACCGCTCGTTGTACACGAAAGGCACGGTCTTCCCTCGGTACTTCGGGTTTAGCTGGACGACACCGCGAGCCCCGACCGGGCTCACCGCCAGCGGGTTGAGACCCGACTCCCGCACGGCGATCCCCGCGGTGAGAAAAGGATCGACACCAGCGCGGTTGCTCGCTTCGGTGATCAACCGTGACAACGCGGCGATGCGCGCCCGGCACCCGCCGTCGCTCACCCGGCAGTGCTGTACGTGAATCGGCTGGCCTTGACGGGTCTCACGAACGATCAAGCGAGCGTCGATGGCGCGTGCTAGCGCAAGGGACGTGGGGTGATCCCCCAGGGCGCTACGATAGTCGAGCCCTTCGGCGGCAGGCGCAGGCACAGCTTCACTGAACGAGGGACCCGCCTCGGAGCTCGAGTGCCACGCGCTGATAAAAACAACGCCGATGAGCAATAGTGCGATACGCATGCCGTACTCCCGATAGTCATCAAGAGGCCGCCACGCTAGGTCATGCGCATACCTTGCGCCACCCGGAGGCGACTCAGGTGTATCTTTTTGACTACAGTTGCTCGGCTTCGACTTCCGGGGACGCAGCAGGCTCGGCAGACTTTTTCTCTTTGTCTTCAGTGACTTCCGGAGTGGATGTCGACTCTGCCTCGACTTTTGCCGACTCGCTGTCGGTGCTCTTGGGGGTGTCAGCCACCTCACTGGCGGTTGCCGACTCGTCCGGCGACCCCTGTGCGCCCTCCGCGCCCTCCGCGCCCGCCTCGTCACGGCTTCCGCGTCGTCGGCTTCCGCGTCGTCGGCTCCGGCGGCGCTTGTTGCCGTCCGAGTCCGAGTCGTCGTCGCCGTTGGCGCTCGCGTCGTTGCGTGCAGATGTGGACTTGGCGCGCGCCGGAGCGCCTCCGAGCGAGTCGAGAAGGTCGACATCGAGCACAGCTAGCGGAAGCGAGGCCCGCCGGATGCCCACGCCAACTTCTTCCATCGATGCGGCCAGGGCGTCGCCGTCGAAGAGTGCGCAAGGTGCGGCGCCTTCGGCGTGTGCCTC
The DNA here is from genome assembly GCA_030622585.1 of Myxococcales bacterium. GTDB lineage: Bacteria > Myxococcota_A > Polyangia > Polyangiales > Houyiibacteriaceae > SG8-38. The sequence continues at coordinate 5,211 of JAUXFZ010000048.1, read as the reverse complement.
GATGACGGTGCCATCGCGCACCTGACCGAGCGTGATCACCCAGCCCATGCACGCGTGATCGAAGTGGTGAAGCCCACCGCGCAGCGCCACGATGGCGTCGTTACTGATGGGCTGCCTGCCGCGGTAGATCGTGATGGCCAGCGGTGTCTCTTCAGGACCTCGGCGAAGCGTACCGGCAAGGCTGAAGTCACCTACATCGGCGCGCACCGCGCGAAGCGACTGGACACCGACCGCGTTGAGCCATGTGGCTAGAAGCTCGAGCAACGCGCCGTCGGGCAAGTCGCGCAGGCGCTTGACGAAAGCTCGGTGGACGCTCTGCCGCTGGCGGTCTGCGGCCCGCAGCGCATCGCGCTCGGCGTTGACGGCGTCGCTAGGCAGGCTCCACTCCATCAAGGAGAGGAGTCCGTCTCCCTCGCGGAATCTCGGGCGTCCACCCGCGGCGTGCCGCTTGGCGTTGTCGCCTCGGATCGCGGCACCCAGCGTCGGGGCTAGAAGAGCAGGGGTCCCGGCCAGGCGGCCTGTACCGATCAGCGCCTCGGCGAGTTGGACGAGTGTCCTAGCCTGGCGGCTGCGGCCGCGAAGCGTGGTTTCGATGGCGTCGGCCAGGTCCCGACCGACCGGCTCACCGGCTTGGGCGGCGCGCGTCGCGGGAGCTTGGGGCTCCTTGCGGGCCCTACTGCGAGGCGGCGAACGGCGTTCCGATCGGCCTTCAGCACTCGATGCGCCCTCGGAGTCGCGTTCGCGGCGACGGCGGGGACGACGCTTGCGCGGCTTGCGGCCCTCCGGGGAGTCGTCGTCGAGGTTGGCGAGAATCAACTCGTCGTCGTCGTCTTCCTCCGGGAACACGTCCGCACCCGGCAGATCTTGCGCCGCGACGCTCGGCCCCGCGTCGCTGGTGTCACCCGTGTCATTGGGGGCAGTGTCTCCGTCTGCTTTCCTAGAACTAGAACTAGAGGCTTCACGAGAGGCTTCAAGCTCGGCGGGAGCATCGCCCCCTGCGTCCGCCTGCGGTGCATCGCTGTCCGCGGCGTCGCGGTCCGGGCCTTGGAGCGCATCCTCCGGGAGATCCCGCAGGGCGAAGACGCCGGGCTTCACCTTCGTGATCGGGGCGTCGCCACGGTCCTTCTTGACCATGGTGGAGAGCCTCGAGCTCATGGTGGTTTCGGGGGTCTTACCGACGTGCGACAGGAGATTTCGTTCGATCGCGATTTCGGTGATTTTCTTGTAGTGGAGGGGCTTTCCGGCCGAGCGGAGAACCTCCACGGCTGCTTCCGTGAATGTCATTATTATTGTTCCTGTCTCTCCGGTGGGCGCTATCGAGTGGCAGTTGGAACATCGCGACGGGGAGCGTTGACGCGCTCCACCCGCGCATTGTCCCGGGCCCCAAGGGCTATCGGCCGTGCTCGTTCGCACTCCGACCGGACAAAAGCGGTTGTTGAATAAGTTCGTGGGTCCTCAGACCCCCTCTTCACACATCGGTACCATCCAGACCGTCTCGAAGCAACGAAACGAGCCTCGAAAGGTCGAAATCAGGCAATTGCGACCGCGCGCCTCCAGTTGGCCGCCGGCCCACCCCCCCCAAGTCCCTGTGGATTTGACTTCGACTAGGGCCAGGCCCATACGGGCCATCTGCCGGTAATTGGCTCTGGCCGATCGCCGCTGTTACAGCCGGACAGGCATGGGCAGGGGTGTTTCGTGTCAGACGGGCGTCGCGGCTGTGGCACGCGGGACACGACTTGAGAACCCCCCGCCGGCGTTTTGGGGTGAAGCGGGGTTGGCCCGCTCTTCGCATGAGTAGCGCGTCGAGGAGATTCGAATGAAGGACAAAGAGATCGGAATACTGCTTGGCGGTGTGAGCGCGGAGCGCGACATCTCCCTAAAGACCGGTGAAGCCATGTTCCAGGCGCTTCAGGCCCGTGGATATCGAGTACAGAAGGTTTTCGTCGATGCCGACATCGACCGCGTCTTGCGCCAAACGACCCTCGACGTCGCCGTGATCGCCCTGCACGGCACCTACGGTGAAGACGGCTGCATCCAGGGCATGCTCGAAACGATGGGTATCCCCTACACCGGCTCTGGCGTGCTCCCGAGCGCTCTGGCGATGGACAAGCTCAAGAGCAAGGAGCTCTTCCGCCTCTACAACGTGCCGACACCGTCCTATTACGTCGTGCGCGGCAGTGATCTCGATCGCCTGGAGCAGATTCACAGCTCCTTTGGCTTTCCGAGCTTTGTGAAGCCGAGGAGCGGTGGGTCGAGCGTGGGCGCCGGGGAGGCCACGAGCCTCTCGGAGTTGAAACAACGCTGTGAAGACGCCGCGCGTTTCGACGAATGGGTTCTGGTGGAGCGTCTGATTCGCGGCCGCGAGGTGGCAGTGGGTCTGCTCGACGGTAACGCCCTCGGCGCGATCGAGATCGAGCCCAAGGGCGGCTTCTACGACTACAAGTCGAAGTACCAGGCCGGACAGAGCGAGTATCACTTCCCCGCCCGGCTTTCGCCGACCCGCTACCAGGGCGTATTGAACTTGGCCGAGCGCTCGGTGCAGGCTGTGGGTGCCACAGGCGCGACCCGGGTTGACCTGCTGGTGACCTCCGATGAGAACGAATACGTCCTCGAGGTCAACACCCTCCCCGGAATGACCCCCACGTCTCTGCTGCCCAAAATTGCCGCTGGGGCTGGCTACGACTTTGGTGACCTCTGCGAGGCCATACTCGAACGGGCGGCCCTGCACATGGGCGAGGGGCTACCGAGCGTCTCGGAGGAGGAGCGCGCTGCCCTCACGGCTGACCGGGTGCCGCTCGGACCTGCCGAATAGGCCATTCTTGACAATTCCGATGTGGGAAACCATAAATCCCACAGAGTGAAGCTCTCCAACAAAGGCCGATATGGCGTTCGCGCCATCTTCGACATCGCTTTTCATAGCGGTGGCAAGGCCACGCAGATCAAGGACATTTCGGGACGGCAGGCGATCCCTCCGAGGTTCCTCGAACAGATTTTCCAGGATCTCAAGCGCGCCGGATTGGTGACCTCCAAGCGCGGCCCTCGTGGCGGATACGCGCTTGCGGTGGACCCGGACGACATCCGGATCGGCGATATCGTGCGTGCGCTCGAGGGTCCCATCGTTCTAACGGGGGCCGATGGGAACGGCGATGCCGACGAAACCAGCCGCGTCGTGACCGAGTCGGCATTCTCCGAGCTCTCCGAGAACATCGAGGCGTGCTTCGACGCGATCACGATCCAAGATCTCTGTGATCGGGGCGACGCACATGGAGTTCGCCGGGCGCCTCCCCGACGTTACGTGTATTCGATCTGATGTCCGCGCCTGTTGTCGATAGTGTTCTCGATCTCGTTGGCGAAACCCCAGTGGTTCGTTTGCGCAGACTCTCGCCGGAAGGCGGGGCGACGATTTGGGGAAAGTGCGAGCACCTCAACCCAGGGGGCTCGGTCAAAGACCGGATCTGTCTGGCCATGATTGAAGTGGCCGAAGCCGAGGGACGGCTGAAGCCGGGTGACACCCTCGTCGAGCCGACCAGCGGCAACACTGGCATCGGCTTGGCCTTGGTATGCGCACGCAAAGGTTACAATCTCGTCCTCACGATGCCGGCAAGCATGTCGCTCGAGCGGCGTGCCTTGCTGGAAGCCTATGGAGTCGAGATCGTTCTCACCCAGGCGGACCGGGCGATGGAGGGTGCGATGGAGGCCGCGCGCCGCATCGTCGAAGAGCGCGGCGCGTTCATGCCCGAGCAGTTTTCAAATCCGGCGAATCCAGGCGTGCACATGACAACGACCGCACCCGAGTTGCTGCATGCGTTCGAGGGGCAGCCCATCGATGTGTTCGTGGCGGCCGTTGGTACCGGGGGGACCGTCAGCGGTGTCGGAGAGGCCCTCAAGGCGCGAAATCCGGCGACACGCGTGATTGCGGTCGAACCCGCAGCGAGCCCAGTTCTTGCGGGTGGTGTCGCTGGGCCCACGAAGATTCAAGGCCTCAACGCCGGTTTTGTGCCGGAGAACTACCACCCTGGCACGGTTGACGAGATCATTGGCGTCAGCGATCGGGACGCATGGAATACCAAGCTCGATCTCGCCAAGCGGGAGGGTCTGCTTCTCGGCATTAGCGCCGGGGCGAACGTGTGGGCTGCCATCGAGGTCGCCAAGCAGCTCGGGCCCGACCAAACCGTCGTGACGGTGCTTTGCGACACTGGCGAGCGCTACTTCAGCTTGGCGGAGTACTTCCAATGAGCGCGCCGCAACGAGTCCTCGTCGTTGGCGCGGGTGGACTGGGCTCTCCGGTGCTGCGGCAGCTCGCCACGAGCGGTGTCGCGCACATCACCGTGATCGACGACGACGTCGTCGATGAGAGCAACCTGCACCGGCAAACGCTCTACACGGGTGACGACGTGGGCCGATCGAAGATCGAGCAGGTAGCGCGCGTGCTTCGCGAACTCTCGCCGGGGCTTTCGCTGCGCACGGTCGATGGCCGTTTCGTGCCTGGCACGGCGATGGCGCTCTTGTCGGATCACACATTGGTCGTCGAGGGCGCCGACAACCTCGCTACGAAATTTCTCGTTGCCGACGCGGCGCGCCTCGCGGGTGTGCCGGCGGTTCAGGCGGGCGCCGTCCGCTGGGCTGGCTGGGCTTTCTGCGCCCTTCCCGACTCCGCCTGTCTTCGTTGCCTCTTCGAGGACATCCCGCGCGATCAGGTGGAGACCTGTGCCGAGGCCGGGGTGGTCGGGCCGGTCGTCGGGGTGCTCGGCGGTTTGGAGGCTGCGTTGGCGTTGCGCTTGCTCCAGGGTGAACGCCCGGGTGGCGAGCTTTGGCACTATGACGCGCTCAGGGGCGCGCTTCGAAAGACGTTCGTGCGTCGCCGAAGCGACTGCCCGTTGTGCGCAGGTGAGATTCAGGACTTGCGGATGGAGCGGTACACGGCGGCTTGCGCCGCATGACCTCAACTCGCATCTGTTAGGACTCAGAAAGGAACGAACATGGCTGTTACGGTACGCATTCCAACCCCCCTCCGAACCCTCACCGGTGGAGCAGACGAAGTCTCCGCCGACGGTGGCACGGTGGCCGAGGTGATCGAAAACCTCGAGGCAAACCACCCGGGCATGAAGGACCGCCTGTGTGATGACAAGGGCGTGCGTCGCTTCGTGAACATCTACGCGAACGACGAGGACATTCGCTTTCTCGACAACCTCGAGACGGTGCTCAAAGAGG
>JAUXFZ010000137.1 GCA_030622585.1 Myxococcales bacterium | reverse complement strand
GTCTCGCGGTCCTCGGGGAAGACCAGCATGAGGTGGCGCAAGATGGGAGCGCCGGTCGTTTCGGCTTCAGCCCCGAGCGTCATGAAATCGTTCATGAGGGCGCAGTGGACATAGGTGAATTTTCGGAAGTGGCCGATGGTGCTTTCGTCCTTGTTCCAGCGCCAATTGTTGGCCTTGTCCGCCCCGTCGTGGGTGCGCATGACCGGAGTGAACGCGCCGAGCTCCGTCCAGCGCTGGAAGAGCTCTTTGGTGCTCGGCTCGTTGCCGCCGCGCGGAGAAGAAAAGCCCGCGATGTCGTGCGTCACGAAGGGTTGTCCCGCTAGTCCGAGGTTCAGCATCGCTGGTATGACGGTAGGCAGGCCATCGAGCTTGCCCCAGTTGGTTTCCTGGTCGCCCACCCAGTGGATCTGCGCGACGCCTTGAACGTGTGTGAAGCCGGAGCGCGCGAACATCACCCAATCACTCCCTCGAACGTCTTGCATGGCCTCTCGCGTCGCGCGCTGCCAATCGATCGGAAAGGTGTTGCGGCGCATGATGGGGTCGCTTCCGTCCTCCGGCGCCGAGCTCACAGGCACCCATTCGCCGAAGTCCGCCATCCAGCCATCGACGTCATAGGTGCGCACGATCTCTTTGAGCGACTCGCTGATGAACTCGACAGTTGCCGGGTTCGAAAAATCGGGGTGCGCATCGTTCTGCGGCAGGTTGGGAACGGCAAAATCGATGAACGTGTCACCCATCTGATCGTTCAACAGGAGCCCCAACTCCTCCATGGGATCAAAGCGTGCCGCAAAACGGCCGGGGTCATCTTCCAGGGCAACGCTGTCGGGGTTGACGATGAACGGATTGACGTAGATCAGAAACTTGTAACCCGCCTCGTGAAAATCAAAGACCATCGCGTCGAAACCGGGATACAAAGTCTCATCCGGCTCCCACACGTACTGAACCCCGGAGCCACCATCGTGGTTCGTGCGAATGCCGCTCCAGTCCTGAACCCAGAAGGCCGCCACTGGGATGTCCGCAGCCCGCAGCGCCGCTTCTTCGCGGAGCAAATTGGCGTTCCCACCTTGGGAAGCCATCCACAGGTTGTAGGCCCAGGCAGGTGGCTGCGTTGGGCGACCGACTAGCTCACCCAACTGCCGAATGACGTCGAGCCCGGTCGGACCGTGGAAGACGCGCCACTGCACCGGCGCCCCGCTGATGACCTCGATCCACGCGATGTCCTGGTCACTCGCGCACAAGTCCACGTCGACGCGGCGTTCCGTGTCGAACAACGCACCGAAGCCCCGCGCATCGATGTAGTACGGCATCGGGAAGTAGGTTGTGTGCTCATCGCCAATCGACACGCCCGGGCTCCCGTCGCGTCCGTGGCCCTGCTCGTTGACGAGCAATTCGAATGCCTCGCCTCGCTGGTTGGTGGCGTTGTACTGCTCGCCGAACCCGTGAAACGTTCCGAGCTCGTCACAACGGATACCGACGGCGATCGAATCGGCGGCCGGACCGGCGAGCTCGAGTCGGAACTCGCTGACCTCGTCATCGAGGGCGGCTGCGGTCAGGGTGGCGGTGCGGGAACCGCTTGCGTTGGCGTACTGCACGCTGGCGCTTGTCCCTTCGTTGGCGACAGACCGCACCGACAAGGGGTCGGCAACCTCTCCCGTGCGTTCGAACGAAATGGCGCCGACCCCGACAGGGCGCTCGATGAAATTGCGCGCAACTGGACCGGTTGCGGCGAGCGCAAAGAGGGCCTCGCCCCTGACGACTACCTCAACGGTGCCATCGTCGGCGGCAACGGTCTGAACGTTCCCGCCGGAGCTCGAAGAACTCTCACTACAGCTAGCGAGGCCCACCACCAGCAAGAGCCCACAACCGACAAGCCAACTTCGCACCATCTCACCGCTCCTCTAAGTAACGGTTGGATAATTCGCGGATTCGCCCCCTATGGCAAGCCGAGAGATTCTGAGCTCAAGGAAACGACGAGATGCGGATCCGGCCCCACTTGCCTTCTTCGAGGCTCCCCACGTAGAGCCAATCGCCAAATTGCTCGGCGCTCGTGGACTTGGAAAAAGCGACTCCGTCCGCGTCCTGGAGGTTGTGGACGACGTGGCCACTCGCATCGAGCCCCAAGATGAAGGGATGGCGCCGCGGCTTCGGCTGAAGCGGTGCGGGGATTCGGTAGATCAGCTTGCGAATCCACGGCTTGGGTCCGGCCGTGTCCAACAGCTCGTTGCGGGGCGCGAAGAGCGCCAACCAGAAGATGCCGTCCGCGCCGGCAGAGATGCCATCGGGAAACCCAGGAAGGTTGTCGATGAACACCTCCACGTCGCCTTTTCGCGGGCCACGCACATACACGCGCTTGACGCGATACCGCATGGTCTCGTTGACCAGCACATACGTGTCATCCGGAGAGACCGCGACACCGTTGGCGAAAAAGAGCTCATCCAGAACGACCGTACACTCGCCCGTGTTGATGTCGTACTTGACCAGTCGGCCGTTGGGAGCGCTCTCGAGCGCTTCCGTCATCGCCTTATCGACGTGGCCCCACTTGTATGAAGCGTCCGAGAACCAGGCGACGTTGTGCGAGTCGACGTCGACGTCATCGGTGAATTTGAATGGGTGGTAGCCCGCCTCCGTACACAGGACCGTGACCGCGCCGCTCGGATCGACCGAAAGCAGCCCTTTGGCTGCGTCCGCGACGATGAGATTCCAGTCCTTGTCGAAGTCCAAGCCGAGTGGCCGCCCACCGGTATCGGCGAACACCTCAGGGTCGGACCCGTCGGCCGCATAGCGCAAGATTTGCCCTTCCTCGACACCGACGTAGATGCGCCCCTTCGCGTCGACTGCAACGTCTTCGGGACCGTGACTGTTCGGGGTCGCGAAAAGCTCCAGCCCTTGCAGTACCCGATTCGCTGCAAAGTCTCCTTCGAGTGCGGGCACGGGGTGCGGTTCCCACGCAACGGGGTCAATCGGCACGGGCCACAGGAAGAGATAGAGAACCAGGAGCAACGAAATGCCGCCCAGCAACGCGCCGATTTTCTTGCCCATCGTCATCTTTCCCAGAACCAGCGAAGCCGTTGCACGTGCGCACCCGACGCATCCAACTCCGCGACGAAGGCGGCCTCCCGAGTCAACGCACTCCACTCGATGGACGCAAGGCCCGACACCGTCCGGCCCGACGCCAACAGATCGCGAAGTTCGAGCGCCGTGCATCCTTCGATGAACTCGGCGGCCGAAACGGTCGCACCGCCAGGCAGCTCCACGGTCGCCCCCGATGCGAGCACGTCACGCGCCCCCCCGCCGACAAGCCGCCCGACGAGCTCCTTGCCTGCTCGGCCCACGCCTTGTTGCGACGCCTTGAAGTACGACATCAACCACTTGGGCCCGAACGCGCGAAGCATGCGCCAGTTCATGACTGCGATGGTCCGCATCCCGAGCGACCCCTCACCCATCAACATCCGGCTCATTCGGCTGAGCTCCCAGTGAGCCTGCATGCGCTTGATCGCATGGCCGCCGTCGCGCGGGGCGATCTCGTAGAGAAGGTTCGCAGGCACCGTCATCTTCAAGCCCGTCTTGAGATTTGTGGTGTGGATGTCGACGGCTCGGAAAACGTGCATGCCGGATACGATGTCGCGGCGCGTGACCATGTCGATCCCGCTCGGCGCGATGAACGCCTCATAGAACCGCCCGAGCTCGTCGCCCAAACGACCGACCCGCCTTCCGGCATGAGAAGCCGGCGTCCCGACAGGGTCTTCGACGACGGCGTCGTCGGCGTACAGTGCAAGCCAACGTTGCTTGTCGTGCTGCCCTGCGATCTCTGGAGATGCTTGGGCTGTGCGAAGTAGAGCGCCGCGGTCCGGTGACGCGGTTGCACTGTCGGGTGAGGACTCGATCATCGGCGGCGGTTCTACCACACCCGCGCCAGCAAGGCCTCGTCGGCTTTGCCAGCCGGTTCCTCGTCGAGGCGGGCGAGGAAGTCCATGATGGTCAGCTCCTCACAGGTTGGCGATGCCATCAGCGGCGACCTAGCAACCATGACGACGCCGGCCGATCACCATCTCGCTACTCGTCCGGAGACCCAAGGCCACGCGGACCCCGTGCACTGCGCCTCCGCAACCGGTTGGCTTCGGCAAACCGGCCTTCCGCCCACTTGATCATCTGCTGGTGCGCGCCGTCACCGTCTTTGTCGCCATCTCGCTGGACGTAGCTTCCGTCGGGCAGCATGTCCCAGGCGCTCCGCTGGTCGTTGAGGAGCACGTCGAGAAGCGTCCGCAACTCCGCCTGCAGCGCCTTGGGCTCCACGGGGGTGAGCGCCTCGACCCGGCTCACGAGATTGCGCGTCATGCAATCGGCCGAACCAATGTAGTACTCCTCGTCGCCCCCGTTGTAGAAGTGGTAGATCCGCGAGTGCTCGAGGAACCGGCCGACGACACTTACCACGCGAACGTTGTCCGAGAGGCCAGGAACACGCGGGCGCAGGCGACACGAGTCGCGAACGATGAGGTCGACGTGCACCCCGGCCTGCGAGGCCTCGTAAAGGGCTCGAGTGACGTCGACATCTTCGAGCGCGTTGGTCTTGATCTGAATGAGGCCCTTCTGTCCCTCGCTGACTCGGCGGATCTCCCGTCGAATCTTCTTGAGGAGCGCAGGCTTGAGAAGCTTTGGTGCGGGAAGCAGCTTTTTGTAGGCTCGGCTCGGCTTGTACCCAGTGGTCAGATAGTTGAAAAGCTCGGTCGCATCGCGGCCAATGCCCTCGTCGCAGGTGAGCAGCCCGAGGTCGCAATAGAGCTTGGCCGTTTCCTCGTGGTAGTTGCCGGTACCAACGTGCACATAGCGGCGCAAGCCATCGTGGTCGCGGCGAACCACGAGGATGACCTTGCAGTGCGTCTTCAGACCCACGACGCCATAGGTGACGTGAATGCCAGCCTGCTCGAGCTTGCTCGCCCAGTTGATGTTGGCCTCTTCGTCGAACCGAGCCTTGAGCTCGACGACGACCGCCACCTGTTTGCCGTTGAGCGCCGCGTTGATGAGATGTTGGATGACGCGCGATTTCGACGACGTACGGTAGAGCGTCATCTTGATCGCGCGAACCTTCGGATCCTCGCTGGCTTCGCGCAAAAACCGCTCTACGGACGTGCCGAACGCCTCGTACGGGTGGTGAAGCAGCAGAGCTCCGTTGTCTCGAATCGCGTGGAAAATATTACTTCGCCCGACGAGCCTTGGTGCGTCCACCGGCCGGTGATCGGGGTCTCGATGCTCCGGGATGTCGAGCCCCGCCAGCTGGAACAGGTCACCGAGCCCCAAAAAACCTTCGACTTGGAAGACGTCAGCCTGTTCGTCGAGGCCGAGCTCGGCAGCCAGCCGGCCGCGGTGCGTCGCATCCATGCCGACAGCCACTTCGAGCCGAACGATGGGTGCGAACTTGCGCTCCTGCAGCTCTGACTCGATCAGGGCAAGCAGGTCGTCCGCTTGCTCCTCGTCGCTTTCGACGTCCGCATTGCGAGTGACGCGGAATAGCTCCGTGCGTTCGATGACCATCCCGGGAAACAACAGGTCGAGATTGTTGGCCATTACGTCTTCGAGCGGAACGAACACCAACGCATCACGCACGCGGATGAATCGCGGCACGCCCGCGCCCAGCGGCACCTTCACTCGGGCCATCAGGGACACGGGGTCATCGGGGTAATGAAGCGACACCAGCAGGTTCAGTGACAAGTTCGACACGAACGGGAACGGATGGGCCGGGTCCATCGCCTGCGGCGTGACCAACGGGAAAATGTTCTCGAGGTAGTCGTCGCGCAGCCATTGCCGATCCTCGTCGGAAAGAGCCTCGTAGGAAGCGACCTGAACTCCTATGTGCGCCAGCTTCTCGCGAAGCTCGATCCATAACCCTTGCTGCTCGATGTTCAGCGGCCGGATGAGCTCGTGGGACTCTTCGATCTGCTGGATCGGGGAGCGACCATCGACGGTGAGTTTGTGCACCCCGGCGGCGACCTGCTGCTTCAAGCCGCCAATGCGCTTCATGAAGAACTCATCCAGGATCGAGCTCGTGATCGCGAGGAACTTCACCCGTTCAAGCAGCGGGGTGCGGGTGTCGTGCGACTCGTGCAGGACGCGCTTCACGAAGCTGAGCCAGGTCAGCTCCCGGTTGAGGTAGTATTCTGGCGCGTCGAGATCCCGCTCGGGCGCCGTGCGCTTCTTCTCTTCGGCGGAAGCGCTGGTTACCGGATGTCCGTTGGTCGTGGAAGCGGTGGTCATGGCAACAATCGGCGGATTCCCAGTGTAGCTCGCAATTGTAGGTCGGATCTAGCTGTCAGGTCCCACTGGGCTAGCCACGCCGCGGCTTTTCCGCTAAATCCGCCCCCGATACGCGTCTGAGCAACTTGTGACCACCAAAACCGATCAACTCGCTCCGCGGAGGAGACCCAGCCAGGAACGCTCCCGGGACCGCGTCGAGCGCATCTTGGACGCAACCGCTGCGCTCCTCGACGGTACGCCCGTCGACAAGATCACGACGGCAGCGATTGCGGAACAAGCGGGCGTACCGATCGGGTCGGTGTATCAATACTTTCCAAACAAGCTTGCCGTGCTCGCCGAACTCGCGCGTCGTGTCATGGCACAGGTCGACGCAAAGACCGCGAGCTTAATTGCCGAGGATCTCGGTATTCTGCCTTGGGACCAAGCGATCGACCGTGCGATCGACGCGACGATTCAAGGCTACGCCGGACAACCCGGCTATCTGCAGTTGTTGTTGAGCATCCGGCCGACTCCGGAGTTTCGCT
>JAUXFZ010000356.1 GCA_030622585.1 Myxococcales bacterium | reverse complement strand
TGCTCGAGTCCGAAAGGCCGTCCACACGCACGACGGCGCCCACCATGTCGGGCGGGTCGCAGCGGAGCTCGATGGTCTCCTCGATGGCGATGTTGTCCTCGGTCTTGCGGCGCTCGGGGGGTCCCAATGCCGTGCAGGACTCCGGAACCCGGGGTTGTAGCGATTGTCCGGTGGGCCGCTTCAGTGGCGCGCGCCAGCGCATCGTGACGTTCCCGCCGGAGTGATGCTCGAAGGAAAGGACGGACGGGGCGAGCGGATGGGCGGAAACCTCAGACGCCGGACCGAGCGCGAGGCTCACGCACACGAGAGCGACGGCGACACGCATCAGGGCCCCCTCTCGACATGCACGGAGTAGGCGTCGCGGAGCGCCTCCATGCGCTCCGTCCTGAGCTCCTCGCGGATCTCGCCCAGTCGATCGGCGCGCACCTCCGCGGCAATCACGTCGAGCGCCGGAACCCGGGCGGGCTCTTGACCGACGACCTTGACGAAATGAAGGCCGTAGACCGACCCTGCAGGCCCACGCCACACGCCCTCGACCGCGTCCCCGACAACGCGAGCGAGCTCGGCGCCGTAGTCGTCCTCGATCTGTGAGGGGGTCGCGACCTGCTCGAAGCGGAGGCCCGGCAGGGGGTCACCCAAACCTCGGGGTGCCTCTTCGCCAAGGCTCGATAATCGTTCCCGCATCGCCGATGCATCTACGGCGAGCGCCTCCCCGCGTTTCGAGCGGCTCAAAAACACATGCTGAAAGCGAACTCTACCCTCGCGCTCAAATCGGTCGCCGTGCGCCCGCAAATGCGCCTCGAGCTCATCGCGGCGGGGCATCCGATCCTCGGGCACATGAGCGAGCGACTCACCCGCACGGTAGAGAAGCCTAGAGCGCACGACTGGGTCGTGCGCCTGCATGTTCATCGCGATCGCACGCTGGTAGAGCGCCAAATCGCCATCGGTCGAGTCCGGCTCGATGAACCGCATGTTGCGCACGAGATGGGTGAACACGATCGGGTCGCGCTGGTCCCAGCCGTAGCGCCTCGCCTCGTTCAACAGAATCGCTTCGCGGATGGCGTTCTCGACCTCCGCGTCGGTCGCGCCTGCAGCTACCCGAACCGTGATCTCCGGTCCTCGTGTGCGGCGCCCGTCAACGAAGGCCTTTGCGCCGAACAGCATGCCGCCGATCAGAAAGAAATGGAGCAGCGTGCGAAGCATCAACTCGGGGGTCGATACCAGATCGGTGACGTCCAGGCGCGCTCCTGAATGGCGGGCTCCACCTGGTAGCAGCAACGTTCCTCGGCCTCGGGCAGAGCACCGGGATCGCTGCAGTCGACGCCGGCACAAGCCGTGTCGTTGAGTCCGGCTGCGGGGTCGCAACAATCACAGGTGTAGTTGCTCTCGACGCCGTCCGGGCCATCCTTGAGCGCTTTGCACTTGTCGTAATCCCAGTCGTTGCAGTCGTACTCGGCGGCCGAACACTGCCAGGTCGTCCAGCGGCAGGTTGGGTTCTCGAGCACTCGGGCGTAATAATAGGCGCGCTGAGCGGGATCGAAATTCGGATCCTGCCACACTTGACACAGGTCCGCGGCGCCGTCGCCCTGGAGCTCGCAGGTGTCTAGATCGACGCTCGCACCGTTGTCCGGGTTCCCGGCGATATCGTACACCTCGACTTCGTAGTCATTGCCATCAAGCCAACCTTTGACGATCTGAATGCGCTGCAGAGGCGCACCCATCGGGTCTTGCTTGGCGGACACCACGAACATCGGCGCGGACGAGCCAGGCTGCTGCGAAAGCGTGCCGCCCATCGGAACGCCGCCGGCGTCGCCCTGCGCGGCAAGGTCCTCGGCGTCGCAGAGGTCACTTGCGTACTCCCAGCCACCGAACATGCGGACGACCATCCGCGGACCGCTGGTGCCGAACGTCTCCTTGCGGCGGAATGCGGAGAAGATCGCGTCTCGTGCGTTTTCCTCGGCCCACACCGCGGTGAGGCCACCCGGGCTCAGGTACTCGACATCGGGGAAGCCCCCGGGTGGAGGCAGGAAGCGGTTGGGCTGACCTGCCCCGCCGTGACCCTTGAAGTCGTCCTCAGCGACGAAGCCCGGCGCCGAAATGTGTGAATCGGTCGCCGCGGTGATCCCGTACTGGAAGGGGTTGGTTCCAAGGCGGGCTTCGAACTTCATACCCTCCCCGTACGCGTGGCGAAGGAAACCCTTCGGGTCCGGTGGGGTGATCCGCTCCCGGTTGGTCGTGGCCAAATTGGAAAAGGGAAGTGCCTCGAAACCGCAAAGCTCGTCGGCGGTCGCAGAGCCGGGCAGACACTCGGAATCGCCTTTGTGCTGGTAGATCTCGATGACCGGCTCCATCGCGTTCCGCGCTTCGACGTACTCCGCCGTAAACGGCTCGCCGTTGGCCATTTTGTCCTCGAAGTAGATGCCTTCCGAAAGGTTGGTGTTGTGAGCAATCGTCAACACGTCGCAGCCACTACCCGCGTCGATACACTCTTCTTGGAGGCGACCCCAGAGGCCCTCGGCGTAGGGCTCATCGAAATAATTGTAGGGCAGCTCGGTCACGTTCTCGTTCTTGAACATGACGTTGCGGTGCAGGTTCTTGGCGGCCGGGCCGCCGCTCCACTCGTACCCTGGGAATGAGGTGAACTGGCAACTGTCGCTCCGGTCGTACGCCGCCTCGGCCTTGTTCACGGCCTCGCGCCAGACATCCATCCCAGCCTCCAAACAGTACACATCCCCCGGCCCGCAGAGCTCGGCATAGTGTGCATCCTCGGGCGGAAAGACGGTGAGTCCGTTGATCTCGACGAAGACCGGCAGGACCTCAGCGGGGGTGGCGTCAAACTGCATCGCCGCGCGGTAGGCTTTGCATTGGTCCGCGTCGTACCCGGGCAACTCGGGGTCGTTGCACACGGCGAGCGTTCCAAGGAACTCCGCATGGTCGCTCAGCATGACGAAGTCCAAGGGCCGGTCGATCGTGGCGCTCCGAGTCGGAGTGCCGTCTTCGGTGTAGGGCTGTAGCGGGATCGTCTCGCCTCGCGCAAACGCGTAGGCGTCTTCCTGCGTCGTTCGGGTGCCCTGCATGTTGGCGTCGAACGAAAGCACCGTGTGGATGTGCGTGTCGCCCCAGAACGGTTGACGAAGCTCGTCAAAGTCGGCGCATCGTCCAAACTCGTCGACGAACGGATCATCGTCTTTGCCGCAGCCAACGGCGGCAAAGACAACGCAGAGCACAGTGAAGATCGGGTACGAGCCGCGGCGCATCGCGCAAAACTACCGGAAGCGGCCAAGATTGCAATAGCGGTGCTAGAGCGCGATTTCACCTTGAAAGACGAAGCGCGCGGGGCCCTGCATCAGGACGGTGTCCCCGGGCGCGCCGACGGTGATCGTCAGTGTTCCGCCAGGCAGTCGAATGCTGAGCTGCTCTTCGCGCTGTGCGCGGCCTGTTTCGACGGCGGCGACGGCGGCCGCACAAGCTCCAGTGCCACAGGCTTGAGTCCAGCCGGCACCGCGCTCGAGCACATCCAGGCGCATCGAGCTTCCGCTTTGCTCGGAAACGAAACCGACGTTGATGCCTTCGGGAAAATGGGGGTCGCTTTGGACGGCGGGGCCGATCTCGAGCCGCGCGTCACCGACGTCTTCGAAGATAACGGCATGCGGATTGCCCATCGACACGCCGGTGAGCCGGATGGTACGGCCGGCCGCAGTGAGAGCATGATCGAGCCAGGGTACATCCGACCTCAAGGGAAGGTCCGCGGGCGAAAGCGACGGTGGCGCCATCCGCACAGCAACCGATTCGGCGCCTGGACGGTTCACCACAGCACAGGGGTGAGGTCCTGCCAGGGTCTCGCTCGTCCCATCGAGCGCAGAGTGCCCAGCGCGCCGCGCCAGATGCAATGCCGCACACCGAATCCCATTCCCGCACATCTCGGGCACGGAGCCATCAGAGTTGATCACGTGCATCGACGGATCGCCCACGTCGAGGGTGATCACGCCGTCACCACCCACACCGCGATGCCGATCACAAAGCGCAATCGCCTGCTCGCCCGTAAG
>JAUXFZ010000073.1 GCA_030622585.1 Myxococcales bacterium | reverse complement strand
GGGCAGGGGCACGGGCACGGGCCCTGACACTGACACTGACACTGACACTGACACTGGCGCTGACACTGACACTGGGACTGGGACTGACACTGGGACTGACACTGACACTGGGAGTGAGCCCCTCCTTTTCGATCGGCTCACGCCCGACGTTCGCGTCTCGGTGTCTGGTGTGCAGGTCGAGAGCCGGACCCCCGGGGGTCACGTCGAGCGCATTCGCGATTTCAAAATGGAGTTGCGTGGGGGAGGCAACGGTTGGTATCGGGTGGCTGTGGGCGGTCAGACGTCCAATGGGGGCACGCTGCAGGTCGACCTCAGCATCATGCCGGGTGAGGCGCGTGCTGACGGGAGCATTCGGCTCCGCCGGATCTCGCTCGCGCTCATCGCGCCGTTCGCGCCCGAGCTTCCGCTCTACAATACGGAGCTTGGCACCCTGAGTGCCGAGCTCGGGCTCGCGGCCAGCTCGTCCGACAGCATCACTATCGAGGGGCGCTTGCGGCTGCGCGAGCTCGCTTTGGCCTCCGAGCGGATCGCGCCCGAGCCCGTCGAGCACATCAACATCGACGTCGAGGGGAAGGGGGTTTGGCGCCCCGCCGACCGTCTGCTTCGAATAGAGCGCGGTCAGATTCGAATGGGAAAAACCCAAGTGTTGATCGAGGGTGAGCTCGAACGGACCCCCGAGTACTACCGAGTCGACCTCACCGCGAAGCTTCCGCCCACCCCCTGTAACGACGTCATCGGAGCCATCCCCGAGGACGTTCTGGGGTCCCTCGCTCAGTTCCATTGGTCGGGGAACTGGAGCGCTTTGACCCACATCTCGCTCGACTCGCGGGAGCTCGACTCGACCGAGCTTACAATTCGTGTCCGTAATCTCTGTCAGTTCGAGGCGACGCCCCGGTGGGTTCGTGTGGAGCGATTCCACGAACCGTTCCGTCACCGCGCGATCGAGCCCGACGGAAGCGTCTTCGAGATGCGTACCGGCCCCGGCACTGCGTACTGGGTGGCGTTCGCGGACATCAGCGCCTTCCTGCCCGCCGCGGTGATCAGCCACGAAGACGGAGGCTTTTACGAGCACGGCGGCTTTGCGCCGTGGGCGATCCGCGATGCGCTGGTGCGCAACCTGGAGGAGGGCCGCTACGTCGTCGGCGCCAGCACCATCTCCATGCAACTCGCCAAGAACCTCTATCTGCAGCGCGAGAAAACGATCGCTCGCAAGGTTCAAGAGGTCATTCTAACGTGGTGGCTGGAGAACGCCCTCACGAAGGACGAGATCCTCGAGCTCTATTTCAACGTGATCGAGTACGGGCCGAGCGTCTACGGGCTCAAGTACGCCGCCGCCTATTACTTCGGGCGGGAGCCCATCGAGCTGAGCCCCGCGGAGTCAGCTTTCCTGGCGTGCATGTTGCCGTCGCCCAAGAGCTACCACGTGTCGTACGAGCGCGGTGCGCTCACCCGGTCGATGAAGAGCAGGATGCGGCGCCTGCTCGAGCACATGGCCAAGCGAGAACGCATCGGTCCAGAAGCGCTGGCGTACGGGCTAGCCGAGCTCGATGAGTTTCGCTTCCGCAGCGACGGGGCCGCGGCGCCGGAGCCTCGGGTGTTGCCGCCCCTCGGCGCGCCCGAAATTCCGGATCCAGAGGCGCTCGATGCCTTCGAGGCGTTGTTCGTCGCACCGTAGGAGCGTCCTCGTTCAAAAATTACTGCCCCACCACAGAAGGAACCGGTCGTTTATTGGGCCGACTTCAGGGCTGGGGGTAAACACGAGCGAGGCGCGGGGGATGCGAGTGAATCGCCCCGATTTCGGCGCGTCCGAGGGATTATGCAAGGGTTGCTTCGCGTTGGTGGGTTCGTGCGGATTGTCTTCGCTCTTGGTTTGCTTCTCGTCTCTTCTGCGGCCTTCGCGCAAGACGCTCCCCCGGCTGTCCTCGTAGTGACCGCGAGCGACGCTGCGACCTCGGGTGCGGCCGTTCGCATCGATGGCGAGCCGTCCGGCAATGTTCCGGTGCGCAAGACGCTCACTGCGGGCCGGCACTTGTTGCAGGTCGGCAAGCGCGGGTTCGCGACCTTCTCGAAATGGGTCGACCTGGTTGGCGGTCAAGTTCTGACCGTGCCGGTCGCGCTGCAATCTCAAGCGACCAAGACAGGCTCCCTCCTCATCACGGCCGACGTGACCGGGATGCCCGTGTACATCGACGGTCAGCGGCGCGGGGGGACTCCGCTAGTCGTCGACGGTCTGACCGCGGGCGATCACGAGGTCGAGATCCGAAGTCCGGGAGAGGGCTATCAACCGTTCCTGAGGGTGGTGACCATCAAGGCCAACGAGCGGGCCATGGTGGACGCGACGATTCGCGTGGCCCCCGAGCTGGGCAGCCTGCGCGTCATCGCGAACGTGCCGGGCGCGGTCATCAGTCTGGACGGGGTTGACATTGGCGTAGCTCCGGCGGCCAAAGGCGCGCTGACGCCCGGCGAGCACAGCGTCATGGCCCGAGCGACCGGCTACGAGGCAGTGGAACAGCCAGTCACCGTCATTGCCGGTCGTGAACGTGTCGTCTCGATTAGGTTCACGACAGCGAGCACCGACATTGCGCGCATCCTGGTGCGCGCCAGTGTTCCCGAGGCGACCGTGACGATCGACGGCGAGGACTACGGCAACCCCCCGATCACCATTGAGCCCGCCGAGTTTGGAACCCACTCCATCGTCGTGCGCGCACCGGGCTTCCGCGAGGTCCGCCGCACGTGCTCGGTGGGGCCCAGCCGCAACTGCGACGTCTACGCCGAGCTCAACGCCCTCGGTGTGCCCGTTCGGATCGAAGCGAACGTATCGGGCGCGCAGCTCTTCATCGACGGCGAGGCGCGCGGCCCTGTCCCATGGGAGGGAGACCTGCCTGCAGGCACCCATCAGTTGGCAGTCCGAGCCGAGGGTTATGGGAACCACGTCGAGCAAATCCGGTTGCAGAAATCCCCGCGTATCCGTTTGATACAGGTGATCCTGGGCGCGGCTGCCGTATCGATGGATCCGGCGAAGCGCGACAAGGAAGCCGAACGCAACGACCCGCTTCGCAACACCGTCACGCACGCCGGGGCTCCAGTCCCTGTCGGTGTCGCCACACTCGATTTTTCGACCGGCTGGCCATGGTTGGCGTCGCTCGGCATGCGCACTGGGCTCACGAAGTTCCTCGACGTCGGCCTCTACGTCGGAACTTTCGGGCGGCTCACCGATTTCGCGGTGAGCACGAAGGCTGGCTGGCGCGTGTCCCGCAACTTCTCCCTGGGCGGGGATCTTCAGATAGGCGGCGGCGTGGGACCGGCCCAACGCGAAGAACCCTCCGGTCTGAGGCATCCCACGAACAACTTCTTCATTTCGCTCGATGCGATCTTCAGCCTGCACTTTCCGCCCCGTGGGGCTTTCTCGCTCTGGATCGCGGGCGACTTCAATAGTGACCGCTGGGACTTCGAGGGTCGCAATAGCCGCGCCTTCGAGACAAGCTCCCGGCAGAACGTAGTGCGCGCCCGGCTCGGGGGTTCACTGGAAATCGTCGTGACACGGAAGTGGAATGTGTGGATTGAGGTAGAGGGCATCGTTGCTGGGGAGCGGCGTCGCATCCTCGGGGATGTCTTCGGCGGAGGCCATCCCGATTCACTGGTGTATGGGCAGTTCGGAGCGACCTTCAAGTTTGGTGGCGCAAAGGCGGGCTCGTGACCGACGGTCACTTCATCGTGATCGAGGGTATCGACGGATCCGGCACCACGACGCAGTGCTCGACCCTTGCGGAGCGCTTTGTCGCCAAGGGGGTGCAAGCGCACACCACTCGCGAACCGAGCGACGGTCCGGTCGGCGTCTTGATCCGTCAGGTTCTCACCGGGAGGCTGGTGGTGTCCGGTCGTCATGGGACCCGTCCGCCCGGCTGGGCCACGATGGCCACGCTGTTCGCGTCTGACCGCCTCGATCATCTGGAAGCGGAGATCATCCCGAACCTCGTCGACGGTGTCACGGTGATCTGCGACCGGTACGACTACTCCTCGGTTGCCTATCAGACGGTGAGCGGTGGAGGTGGCGATGACGCTTCGGCCTGGGTACGCGAGCTCAACCGGCATGCCAAGCGCCCCGACCTGACGTTGGTCCTCGACGTCGACCCCGAGGTAGCGGCAAGACGCCGAAACACGCGATCCGGCAGCCCCGAGCTGTACGAAGTCGACGAGATGCAGGTCGAGCTGGCCCAGTTCTACGCGAAAATCGACGAACTTTTCCCAGATGATACCATTCGACACATCGACGGGAACTGTGGCGTCGAGGAGGTGACCGCGGCGGTATGGTCCGAGGTCATAGCGCTCCGAGGAGAGTTTGTATGAGCCGTTATCTGACCGTGTTGTGTGCCGCCCTGATGATCGCAAGCGCGATCGGGTGCGAGAAGAGCAAGCTTCGCGACGACATGATGGGGGACTCCACCTGGGAGAGCTCCGCGGGCGAGGAGAAGTGGGAAGCGGCCGATCAACCGCCCAAGCGTGACGACAAGTGGGAGGAAGAGAACGAGCCGATGCAAGGCACGCCTCCCCCACAGGAGCAGAAGCCTGAGAGCAGCCTCGGGCAGTCCTCCCCGCGGATATCGACTGGCAGCATTTCCCGTGAAGAGCTTTTGCCGGTGCTCGACGGCGGCCTGGGCCGGTTCCTGCAAGGCGTCAAGACCGAGCCCGCGTTCCACAAAGGCACCTTCGTGGGCTTCCGCATCGTGAGCCTGTTTCCTGGAGAGCCGGCGTTTGCTTCGCTCGATCTTCGTCCGGGGGATACGGTGACGCGCATCAACGGCAAGTCCATCGAGCGGCCGGAACAAGCAGCCGCGGTGTGGGAAGAGCTTCGAACGGCGTCGAATCTCGTGGTCGACTATCGGCGCGGCGGCGAGAAGCACGCGCTCCGCTTCACGATCGTCGACGAGGGTTAACCTCGACTCCAACTTTCCTCACCCAGCCCCATCTCGGGTGCTAGTGTGGTTCCGTGAGCGATCCTTATCTCGACCAGGAGGTGGCCGGTCAGTTCCGCATCGTCGAGAAGATCGGCAAGGGCGGCATGGGCTCCGTCTACAAGGCCGAGCAGCCCGACATGAATCGCTACGTGGCGATCAAGATCCTCCACTCACGCTACCTCTCGCGGAGCGACTTGGTGTCTCGCTTCCGCCGCGAGGCGCGTGCGATGAGTCAGCTCTCGCATCCCAACACCGCGCGGGTGTTTCTCTACGGGCAGCTCGACGACGGCGCTTGCTACTTCGTGATGGAGCACCTGGTCGGTAAGAACCTCGCTCAAATCGTTCGAGCCGAGGGCGCGATGGATCCGAAGCGGGCGATTCGCATCATGGTCCAAGTGTGCAGCGCGCTCGAAGAGGCGCACCAGGCGGGCATCGTTCACCGTGACCTCAAGCCAGAGAACATCTTCCTGACCACCCAGGGCGGCATCCGGGACTTCCCCAAGGTGCTCGACTTTGGTCTCGCCAAAGTCACCGAGCGGCAGATGAGGCCCGGCTCCATGGTGCTCACTCAGCAGGGCATGGTCTTCGGCACGCCGGAGTTCATGAGTCCGGAGCAAGCGCACGGCAAGACCCTCGACGCGCGCTCGGACATCTACTCGCTGGGCGTCATCCTTTATGAGCTGTTGACGGGGAAGCTGCCCTTCGATGCCAAGCAGCCGATCGAGTACATCCAGCTGCACGTAAACGCGACGCCGATCCCGCTGGCCACGCGACGCCCTGAAGCCACCTTCCCGCCGGGTCTCGAAGACGTGGTCATGGCCGCGTTGGCGAAGAAGCCCGAGGAGCGATACGCTTCGGCGGCCGCGTTTGCGGCGGCCCTCGATAGCGTCCTGCAGGCTGACGCTGGCACGGGCGGTCCGATCAGCCTCCCCACTCCGATCCCGGCAGTGCCTGTGCCGAACGAGTCCCCCCATATCGAACCCCTCCGCGGCCTCGAGCCATCCAAGACGCCCTGGCTCATGCTGGGGGTCGGGGTCGTCCTTGCGGTGGCTGGGGTAATTGCGCTCTTGGTGGCGTTCGGCCCCAGTTCTTGAGCCGTTAGCGTCTGACCCCGGGCCCGGTCTTCGGGGAGCTTGACCGTTTTGGGCCGGAGCGTCACAGTTCGCGCCGCTCCGAGCCAGGGACCACCATGACCGCAGTAGCGACTCGCCCAGCCACCTTGATGCTGACCGTGCGCGATATGATCGCGCTCACCAAGCCGCGGATCACGATGATGGTCCTCGTGACGACTGCCGGTGGCATGTGGCTCGCGCCCGGCTCGCTCGATCTTGGCTCGATGGCGATCATGCTGCTCACCACCTGGATGGTCGTCGGCGCCGCCAACACACTCAATTGCTACCTCGAGCGGGACAGCGATCGCTTGATGACGCGCACCGCGAAGCGTCCGCTCCCCGATCGGCGGCTCGAGCCCTCGTGGGCGCTGACCCTCGGCGTTCTCATGGGGCCCTTCGCCGTGCCGACGCTCACGCTGGCCGTCAATCCTGTCACGGGGCTCCTCGGCTTCATCGCGATTGCCAGCTACGTCGCGATCTATACGCCCATGAAGCAGTACACTCCGGCGGCGCTCTTCGTGGGCGCTCTTCCAGGCGCTTTGCCGCCACTCATGGGGTGGACCGCAGTGACCGGAAGCATCGATGTCCCGGGACTGGTCTTGTTCGGCATCCTGTTTTTCTGGCAGATCCCTCACTTCATCGCGATTTCGATTTTTCGGCAGGAAGAGTACGAACGGGCGGGCCTCAAAGTGTTGCCGTCCGTTCATGGCATCCGCGCGGCCAAGGTGCAGTCGGTGGTGTACGCGGGCGCGCTTTGGGCGGTCTCTCTCCTTCTGGTGCCATACGGGCTGGCCGGCACGATCTACTTCACCGCGGCGCTGGTCCTCGGTGGCTACTTCTTCTGGATGGCGCTCCGCGGTTTCAAGGCGGAGGACTCGAAAGTTTGGGCCAAGAAGTTCTTCTTCAGCTCCCTCATTTACCTCACGGCGCTGTTCGCGGCCCTCATCATCGATGCGCTCTAAGATCTTCGATCTGCGGCTCCTGAGCCTGGTGGCTCTAGTGGCTCTGCTGGTCACGGGGTGCTCCAAACGGAGCGCCGCGGATGTCCCGGTTCTCGGCCAGCTTCCCGAGTTCTCCCTCGTCGATCAGGACCAGCGGGTGTTCGCCCGCGAGTCGATGGAGGGTAATCTATGGGTCTCGGCCTTCGTCTTCACGCACTGCCGTTCGACTTGCCCCCGAATCACCGCCCACATGAAGGGGCTCCAGTCCCGGCTTTCGGACGTCCCGAGCGCCCATTTCGTTTCGGTGAGCGTCGACCCTCGCAACGACACCCCCGAGGTGATCAAGGCGTATATGACGAAGAACGAGCTGGACGAGAGCAACTGGCGCTTCGTGACGGGCGACGAGGAAGCGATTCGGCACGTGGTGGTCGACGGCTTCCGCGTCGGGCTCGGGGACGAGGACAGCAAGGCAGCCGGCGCCGAGGACATCATGCACTCCAACTCCTTCGTGCTGGTCGACGACAGGGCTCAGGTCCGCGGCTACTACCGTGCCAATAACGACGGCATCGGCGACCTGGAGCGCGATCTGCGTGCTCTGGCGGCCGTCCTGCCCGCCAAGCATTGATAGCTCCGAGCTTCGGTGTTAAGCCCGCGGCATGAGTGAAAAGATCCCTGTCGCGCAGCGGCTCAGCGCCGTCAAGCCTTCCGCCACGGTCGCAGTCGCCCAGCGGGCGCGCGAGCTCAAGGCGCAAGGTATCGATGTGCTTTCGTTCAGCGTCGGTGAGCCGGACTTCGATACGCCGGTGCACATTCGCGAAGCCGCCAAAAAGGCGATCGATTCAGGTGCGACTCGCTATACCGCAGCGCGCGGGATTCCCGAGTTGCGCGAAGCGATTTGCGAGGCGTCCGCGAAGCGGCGTGCAGGCGTGACGTACGAGCCGTCGCAGGTTGTCGTCTCGGTTGGAGCGAAACACACGCTCTTCAACCTCGCGTTGGCGCTGTATGACGAAGGGGACGAAGTTTTGATTCCCGCACCGTACTGGGTGAGCTACCCGGAACAGGTTCGTCTCGCGGGGGCGAATCCGGTGATCGTGCAGACCACCGAAGAGCAAGGCTTCCGCATGACGCCGGAGGCGTTGCGCGCGGCGATCACCCCGAAGACGAAAGCACTCATCCTGTGCTCGCCTTCGAACCCGACCGGCGCAGCATACACCGGCGAGCAACTTCGCGCGCTGGCCGACGTGGCTGCGGAGCACAACTTCTGGATCATCGTCGATGAGATCTACGGGCAGCTGGTCTACGGCGGCTTCGAACAGAAATCCATTGCGGAGGTCGCACCGGATCTGCACGATCGGATCATCATCGTCGACGGCGTCAGCAAGACGTTTGCGATGACCGGCTGGCGCATCGGCTGGATGTTGGCGCCCGAGTACGTCACCAAAGCCTGCGAGAAGATCCAAGGCCAGTCGACCACCAACCCGAGCTCAGTCGCCCAACATGCGGCGATTGCAGCGCTTCGCGGCCCGTGGGAGCCGATGGAAGAAATGCGCCAAGCATTCGAGGAGCGCCGAAGCATCATCGTCGAGGGCCTCAACGCGATCGACGGCATCAGCTGCGGAATGCCCGAGGGCGCCTTCTACGCCTTCGCAAACGTGCAGGCCCTGATCGGCAAGCAAGGCGGCGGTAAGAAGCTCGAAACCGACATCGATGTCGCGGGCTATCTGTTGGAAGAAGCGCGCTGCGCCGTCGTCCCGGG
>JAUXFZ010000113.1 GCA_030622585.1 Myxococcales bacterium | reverse complement strand
TTGGCTCACAGAACGACATGGCTACGATCCGACTTTATACTTGGCTCTATCGCATCGTCATGAATGTCTCCATCGACCACGTTCGACGCACCAGCAGGCGCAAAACTCTGGACTTCGACGAGCGTGCTCTACACGAAGAGAGCGAGATTGCCGGCGACGGCGCCTTGCTGCCGCGGGTTACGGACGCCAACCCGGGCAAGGCCGCTCTTCGCCGCGAGCTCGGGAGCGCCATCCAAGCCGCCCTCGGGGAGCTGCCCGAGCATCATCGGGCGGTGATCGTGCTTCGCGAGATCGAAGGAATGAGCTACGAAGAGATGGCGGAGGCCCTGGAAGTGCCCAAAGGGACGATCATGAGCCGGTTGTTTCATGCCAGAAAGAAGATGCAGGTCGCACTTGCACCGTATCTTTCGGGAGAGGCGGTTTCCGAGGAATAGCCATGGAGAGCCTAGAGATAGAAGACGCGAAACTTCAAATGTTCTTCGACGGGGAGCTTGGTCCCGAAGAGGAAGCAGCCGTGCGCCGTAGCCTCGAGGGTTCGGTGGAGGGGGCCGCGCAGCTTCGCGAGTGGGAGCAGCTCCGCACGGCGATGAAGAGCGTGGCCGCCGACTGGACCGGAGATATCGACTCGGACGCGCTCTTCGCGCGGATCGAGAATGAGCTTAGCGCGCAAGTGGTGCCGATCGAACGACCGAAGTTGGAGCCGCCGGCTTTGCGGGTCGTGCCGGGCGGCCGTGAACGGCGAGCGTGGGGTGGCGTGGCCACCGGGTTTGCCGCCGCCGCGGCGATCTTCCTAGCCGTGATGGCATGGCCCGAACCTCATCTCGACCCGGCGCCCATCGTGCGAGGATCCGAGGTTCTCGAGGCAGACTTCGGTTCCAACACGGGAACGATCTTCGAGGTCGAAGGCGGGGCCGGCCAATCGTTGGCTGTGATTTGGATCGATGACGAAGAGGTAGGACTTCCATGAGCTGCATTCGACCCTTACTGGTAGTCGCCGTCTTGCTTGGCTCCGTGGTGCATTTCGGAGGCGTTGCTGCTTCTGGCGTTTCCGCTCAGGGCAGCTCTTTGGCGAGGTCGGATCGCGCCTCTACGATTTCGAGCGTGCCTGCGGAGGTGGTGGTCGTCCTAGCCAAAGAAGAGCCTGGCAAGATCGATCCGCAACTCAAGGACATGACCGCCCTCCGGCGGCCTCCCTTCAATTCGTTCCGCTCGATGAAGGTCTTGTCCCGGCCGAAGCTGAAGCTGGTTCCCGGTAAGGACGCATTGGTTTCACTGCCGAATGGCCGCAAGATGAAGCTGACTCTGCTCCGGGTGATGCCCGACGGACGCTACAAAGTGAAAGTGGCGATCAATCGACCGGACAAGTCCGACTATCTGCCGCTGCTGCAGGTCGTCGCCTCTGCCGGCGATCCGTTTTTCGTCGCGGGGCAGACGTATCAGGGCGGCACACTCGTCGTGGGTGTCATCGTCGACCCCAAGAAGACCGCTCAATAGAGGTGCGCGCTGACGACCCAGACGTGATCGAGATCGAGGGTCCTCCTGCGCTCGAGCAGCCGGCCGACGTGGTCATCGAGGCGCTTTCGCCTGTCGTCACGTCGGAGCGGCTGGAACGGATCGACCAGGTGGTCCGAACTCGAACCGACGAGTTGGTCTTGGTGCTCGATGGCATCACCGACCCCCATAACGCGAGCGCGGTGCTGCGAAGCGCGGACGCGTTCGGCGTCCAGACGGTGCACGTCATCGTTGGGCAACACGGGTTTCGCGCGTCACGAGGGGTGTCGAAGGGCACGCATCGATGGCTCAACGTCGTGCGCTATCAAAGCGCCGAGGCCTGCGCGCGGCGCCTCAGGCAGGACGGCTACGCAATTTACGTCGCGGCCATGGGTGCCGACACGACTCCCGAAGATCTGCGCGACACGCCTCGCTTGGCGGTGGTGTTTGGAAACGAGCACCGCGGGGTCTCGCCCGAGATGCGGACGCTAGCCGATGGGACATTTGCGATCCCAATGCGTGGCTTCGTCGAGAGCCTCAACATCTCGGTGGCGGCCGCCATCACGATGCAAACGCTCGCGCGGGACGGAAGGCGGGGTCTCGGGCCTGAACGTCACCAGGAGCTCAAGGCGAGATTCCTAATGAATTCAGTGAAGAGGGCCGACCAAGTGATCGAGAAATTCCTCGGGAATGATTAGGCAGCCCCAACTGTCGTGAATTAGGGGGAAACGCGCCAAGCAGGGGATGCTATAGGCGCCGGCGAACGAGATGGCAGCGAAGCAGACCCAGAAGGCAAAGCGCAAACCGACCAAGCGCAAAGCGACCAAGCGCAAAGCGCCCAAGCGTAAGCCGGCCAAGCGTAAGAAGCGCAAACCGAGTGGTGGCTCGGTGCTGCCGAAGTTGATTGGGATGGCGCTGGTGGCGGGCGCGCTCCTCGTGCTGGGAGCGTACGCGTACTTCAGCCGCGACCTACCATCCGTCAGCGCCTTGCGCGACTACAGGCCCCCCCAGACTACGCGCGTCTACGACCGTCACAAGAAGGTCATTGGCGAGATCTTCGCTGAGCGCAGGACCGTGATTCCCATGTCGAAGGTCCCCCGTCACATGGTTCTCGCGGTCCTCGCCGCCGAGGACGCAGACTTCTACGAGCACGAGGGGCTCGACTACACCGGCATCCTGCGTGCGGTGGGTCGGGACATCGTCGCGGGGCGGGCTGCACAGGGCGGCAGCACCATCACTCAACAGGTGGTGAAGCTGATGCTCCTGACCCCGGAACGCACGATCTCGCGAAAGGTCCGCGAGCTCATCTTGGCCCGACGGCTAGAGAACGAGCTCTCCAAGGACGAAATCCTACACCTCTACCTCAACCATGTGAATTTCGGCCGCGGGCGCTACGGGATCCAGGAAGCGTCGAGATACTATTTCGCGAAGAACGCGAGCGAGCTCACCCTGGCGGAGGCGGCGATGTTGGCGGGGGTTCCACAAGCGCCGACGCACCTTTCGCCACGGCGCAACCCGGAGGCTGCCAAGCGGCGCCAAAGCTACGTCCTGTCGCAACTGCTAGCCAAGCGGGAGGTGTACTGGCCGGACTTGAGCGAAGAGACGATCGCTGCAGCTCGCAAAGAGAGAGTCGAGCTGGCCTCTGTGCCGGAGGGTTCGGGTAGCGCACCCGAGGTGCTGTCGATCGCGAGGCGGGCGCTGCGTACCGCGGCCGGCGACGAGGCGATGGGTGAAGGCGGCTACGAGGTGTACACCACGATCGATCTCTCGCTGCAACGGCAAGCGCGGCAAGCGCTCCAACGTGGGCTGCGCGCGGTGGACGACCGGCAGGGGTATCAAGGGCCGTTTCGTCGCACAAAACGAAGAGGCGGACCCAAAGCCACGAAGCCCGTCGACTCACTGCGAATGGGTCGAACGTACATCGCACGGGTAACCGGCACTAGCGACGAGGGCGAAAGCGTCCGGCTCGATGTCGCGGGCCATGCCGCCGTCCTTCAGATGCGTGACGCCACCCGGCACAACCCGGACGGGCAACGAGCCTCGGCTTTCACCAAAAAGGGCGACCTCCTACCCATCTCGATCACGCAAATGGGCGGAGATGATGACCCCGCGGCTGCACGAATGGAGCGAGGTCCCGAAGGCGCGGTCGTCGTCATCGAGCCTCGCTCGCGACACGTGCTGGCTCTCGTCGGGAGCTTCGCCGCACAGAGCGGGTTCAACCGAGCGACCCAGGCGATTCGCCAGCCCGGCAGCGCATTCAAGCCGATCGTCTACGCGCGGGCGATTCAGTCCCGACGCTTCACGGCGGCGTCGCTGGTCGTAGACGCGCCGGCGGTGTACGACGAATGGAAGCCACGCAACTACGAGCAGTGGAACTATCAGGGCGCCGTTCGGCTCCGTCAGGCGCTCGCGCGATCGATCAACATGGTTGCGATTCGGGTGATCGAAGACGTCGGGGTGCATGATGTTGCGGAGTTTGCGCGACAGGACGGCATCACGACCAAGCTCGAAGAAGACATGGCGCTCGCCCTCGGGGCAAGCGGGGTGAGACCGATCGAGCTCACCAACGCCTATGCCACGTTCGCCGCGGGCGGGCGGTGGGCGCCCACACGGATCGTGACCAAGATCGTCGCTCCCGATGGAACGCGCCTGCAACTCCCGGCTGATGAGCCGGCTCGTGACGTCATGACCCCGAGCGAGGCGTACGTCATGACGAGCATGTTGCGTAGCGTCGTCACCGAAGGCACCGGTGCGCCGGCTCAGCGTCTCGAGCGTGCGGTGGTCGGGAAGACCGGCACGAGCAACGAGGCGCGGGACGCATGGTTCGTCGGTTACTCGCCGTCGGTCGTGGTTGGGGTGTGGGCCGGCTTTGACGACTCCCGCTCGCTCGGCAGGCGCGAGACCGGAACGAGAACGGCGCTTCCGATCTGGATCGATGTCATGGATGCAGCGGACAAGACGCCGAAAGAAACCGATTTCGCGATGCCGAGCGGAGTGACTCGGGCACGCGTGGATCCCGCGTCGGGCCTTCTGGCCTACGAGGGCCAGGAGGACGCCTTCGAAGAGGTCTTCCTGACAGGCACCGCCCCGGTCGAAGTCGCGAATCCGCCCGATGTCGCCGACCCGAACCTGTTCCTGATGGAGCAGTACGACGACGAGGGTGAAAGCGCGTTGAACGACACCGCGCAGGTCCCACGCGAAGAACGGGCCCTTGGCGGCGTAGCCGCACCATGAAGCGGCTGTCGACTCGCGTCGTCGTCCTCTTCGCAGTGGTCGCGACGTTTCCCGTCGCGTTGACGGGGGTGGTCTGGCTGGCGGTATCGCAGTGGGGTACGGACACGGGGACTGGCGAAGCAGAGATGGCCCGCACCCAACTCGCTGAGCTCGATGCGCAGCGGGAGGCGGCGGTGAGCCGCCTTTGCCGCGACGACCTGGCCATAGACACGCTGCTTCGGGAACGTGGGGCGGAGAGCCCGCCGGCGCTCGACTATGACCGCCTGCTTCGCGGGTCGATGAAAGCCGCGGGACTGCAGACGCTGTGGGTGCTGGACTCGCTGAGTGGCGAGGTCATCGCGACGGGACATCGTGATCGCCTACTCGCGGATGGCGCCGATCTGACACGCCAAGCGAGGAGTGCCGGGGACCGCGCCTTTACGGTGGTGCTGGGAGACCAGGAGCACCAGAGGTACTTGGTGAGATCGTGTTCGATCGCGCGCGGACGAGCGCGGGTGACCGTCATCGCGGGCCATCGCTTCTCCGACCTCCGCAGCCTCGACCCCCGGCAGCTCGTGATCACCGGTGAGGCCGGCAAACGAGATGAGGTGGTGGCGGAGCTGGCCGACGCGGAAGGCATCACGCAAGCCGTGATGGTGTGGCGGCCGCGGCTCGACCGGCGAGGCCCGCCACTTCTCTTGTGGATCGGCGTCGTGGTGGTGCTCGCGATAGGGCTGGCGCTGATCTTCGGTGGCTACCTCAATCGCTGGCTGCAGTCTTCGGTCGACGAGCTGACGGCAGCCGCCACGCGGGTTGGCCGCGGGGATTTCGACACGACGCTGCGCGACGGACCCGGGGGTGCGTTCCCCGCTACCGCCACCGCATTCAATCGAATGACCCATGACCTCCGGGATGCGCGGGAACAGCTGCGGCAAACCGAACGAATCGCCGCCTGGCAGGAGATCGCAAAGAGCCTCGCCCACGAGCTCAAGAACCCACTGTCTCCGATTCGGCTCTCGATTGAGACATTGCGCAAGGCGCGCGAACGCTCCCACGAAGACTTCGACGCGATGTTCGAGGAATCGACAAAGACGGTCCTTCAAGAGGTCGAGCGCCTGCGAAGCATCGTCGACGAGTTCAGTCGATTTGCGCGACTTCCGGCGCCGAAGCGCGAGAAAACGGATCTTCGGGAGGTCGTCGCACAAGCCGCGTCGTTGCACGCGGAGGGCGAGGTCCCGGTCGAAGCCAACCTTCCCTCGACATCGATCGAGGCGTTCGTCGACGCCGATCAGATCACGCAAGTACTGCACAATCTGCTACAGAACGCCCGCGACGCCGCGCGAGAGGCACATCCGGACGGCGGGGGAGCCGTTGCGCTGACCCTGGAACAGAAGGCCGGCACCGTGTACATTCGGGTAGAAGACAACGGAGCCGGCATCCCCGCCGATCAGGCACAAGCCATCTTCGAGCCGTACTACACCCGTAAGGAAGGCGGCACCGGCCTCGGCCTAGCGATCACACAGCGGATCGTAACCGAGCACGGGGGCCGAATCGACGTCGACTCACGATCGGGGCAGACGACGTTCACGGTGGTACTCCCACAGGGCTAGATACTGACACCGACGCTGGCACTGGCACTGGCACTACCGCTGTCCCCTACACCGTCGGCAGCGACCCGGGCCTCTCCGCCTTCGCCTGGGTCAGGATGGGGATGTATCGCCACGCGAAGCAGGTGAAGCCCAGGAACCACGCGAGCGCCGACGCCGCCAGGAGTGGACGGGCTCCGGGTCCGATCGTCGCTGCCACTCGGCAGATCGCCGCAACCGTAATCAATACGTACGCGGCGGTCAGCACCGGATGACTCTCTAGCGCGCGACCCGTGTGGCCCAGTGCTGCTCGGCCCGCGATGGCCATGATCATGGTGGTGATGGCGCCGCTGGTGAGCGCATGGATGCCCGCGGTTTGGGGGAGCAGGCCGGCCGCTGCAGAGGCGAGAAGCAGGAACCCCACAGGCAGCCACGAAAAAGCCACATGCAGCACCCAGACGAGAGGCTCGCTGCCGGTGTGCATTCCCTGCCAGCGAGTGAGCCGGATGAACAGCAGAACGCTGGTGATCAATCCGATGATAGCGAGCCATCGCGACGGGGCTCCGAGCAGATGGAGGATCGCGAACGCGACCATGAGGCAGGTGGTGAGGAGATCGAAGCGATCGAAGACAGGGGGCAGCGTCGCCGGCTCGCGCCTCTGCTCGGCAAGCTGCCGCTTCAGCCAGTTGCGAGTGAAGCCCGGAATGACCCGGCCGCCGATCAAATTGATGAGCATGACCAGCAACCAAAGGCCAGCGTAGAGGGCGGTCACCGTCCAGGGCGCGTTGCGCGTCATCCCCAAGAAGAAAAACGCGTTGCTCAACGGGAGCAGGCCTAGAATCAGCAGCACCTTGTAGTTGCGCTGGCTACGCACACTGATCACCTCACGACTCATGAGCACGAAGAGGAGCGCGCCGTATCCAAGGTCTGCAACGATCGCGGGCGCCAGCAATACGGGAAATGGTAACGCGAACAGAACGCGCGCCATCACCCACAGAGCGCTGAGAATCATCAAAAGAGTGCCGGCGACCGGGGGACGCTTGGTCCAGGCCGCAACGGCGGTTAGTGCGAAGCCGCCAATGGCAGCCCCCGCGAACCCATGGATCATTTCGTGTGCGTGCCACCAACTGGGCGTCCCGAGAGAAGTGGGCATCGGCAAATAGCCGAGCCAGGCGGCAGCCCAGAGGGGGACG
>JAUXFZ010000187.1 GCA_030622585.1 Myxococcales bacterium | reverse complement strand
GGGAGATGCGGATCTGACAACTCGGAGCCCGTTTGTCCTTTGCTTCGAGGAATGCCTCGACGATCCCTCCCTCGCGCTCGAACTTTTCTTGGAACGTCTCCCAGCTCTGCCGTGGGTCCACGAAGCGCATCGCCGGCAGCGCGTCGGTCAGCGCCTGCTCTCGCACTTTGCGGCTCGTGCCACTGTTCGGCGACACTGCGTGGAGCGCGCTCAGGTCCAGGATCGCGTTGCCCTGGCCACTAAAGCCGGTGTTCTGCTTCACCACGATTCGCTGGACGTCGTCGTTCTCCTCCCACACGTGGTCGATCGCTTCGACGAGGTCCGCTTCGGTCTTTAGGTCCTCGGCGCCGGGGAGCAGTGGGATGCCCGCCTTGCGAAACGCCCAACGCGAGCCGCTCTTGGTTCCAAGCCAGCACAAGTCCGGGTCCACGCCATACAAGGGAACTCCAAGCGCGACCGCGAGGCTTCGTTCGGCCTCGGTCACCGTGAAGCAAGTCATCAACCCGCACTCGGGACGAATCAGATGGCGAATGCGTTCGATCACGCGAGGCCGTCGTAGGATTTTTTGCGATAGTGGCGTTCGTGAGCTGTCGTAGAGCGAAAGCACGGTCAGCCGGCCGCGCATGTGTTCGTTCGGGATGCCGCTGATCAAGGACAACATGTAGTCCACGGCCGCCGGATGAATGGGCGCCGAGGTGACGAAGACCAGACGTGCGCGCGGGTGGCGCAACAGATTCAGCGCAAAGAGCATGCGCTCTTCGTAGTGAATCACGCCGTCGATCGAGACGGTGTCAATGCCTTCGAACGACAGCGAAGGGATGACGACGATGTCTCGTGGCTCCGGGCCGTCACCGTCGGCGAGCGCCCACCGGGCGGCAAGGTCGGCCTGCAGCCCGCGAAATGCCTTCATTTCGTCGCCACCGCCACTCATGCTTCGCTCTATAGCACGGGCATGCCGGATTTACTTGCGGTGCCGGCGCGAGAAGGGCACAAGATCCCCCGAGGCGATGGGAGACGTACCAAGCGAAGAAACTGCGCGCGACGGGCTCTTCAGTTTCCTTTCCCGGCGTAGGTTCCTGAAGGTCAGCCTGGTAGCGGGCGGTGCGGTGCTGGGCGTTGCGGGCGGTGGTCTTCTGGTCTTGCGGGGGCGGGCGCCCAACGTCGAAGGGCTGCGGCTGCTTGATGCGCACGAGTACCGCACGTTGCAGAGCCTAGTCGAGGTCATGCTTCCGAAGACCGACACCATTCCGATCGATGTGCTGCCCATGGATCTTCCGCGTGCCTTCGATGACTTTCTGGCGGACGAGCCCGAGCACAACATTCAAGACCTTCGAAAGGCGCTCGTGTTGATCGAGTTTGGTCCATTGGCGTTCGACAAGCAGGTGACGACGTTTTCCCGGCTTGATGTCGACGAACGGACCGAGCATTGGAACGACTGGGCTCTTAGCGACAATTTGCTACGGCGGCAGGTCAGCATCGCGATGCGGAAGTTCTTCAACTTGGTCTACTTCGACCATGAAGAGGTGTGGCCGTACATTGGCTACCCGGGCCCGTCGATGAAGCGCACGCCGGGTGTCACCCCATGACGGATGGGATCACCGATCTGTCGAGGCAGGCACTGCCTGAAGCGATTACGACCGAGATCTGCGTGATTGGCTCGGGCTGTGGCGGGGCAACCGCGGCGCGTCTTCTGGCAGAGGCTGGGCACGACGTTGTCGTGCTCGAGGAGGGTCGTGATCTCGTCGGACCCGAGCGAACCCAACGCGACCGTGCGATGTACGATCAGCTCTACATGGACCGGGGGGGGCGAGCCTCTCACGATCTTTCCATCAGTGTCTTGCAGGGCAGAGTCCTCGGTGGGGGAGGGGTAGTCAACACCTGTGACGTCATTCCGATCCCCGACGGCGTGCTCCATCACTGGGCGACCAAGTACGGACTCGAGGACTTCGCACCCGAACAGTTCGAGCGCTTCACGGACGACGCGCTCGGCGATCTCTCTGCGAGTCGAATCCCCGAGAGCCTAGTCAACAGCGCGAACAACAAGCTTCGCCAGGGCGCAGAAGGCCTTGGACTGCGGGGCGAGGTGATGATGCACAACCGTGTGGGTTGCCGTGGGCTCGGCACCTGCATGATCGGTTGCCCGGTTCACGCCAAGCGGAATCCGCGGATGGTCGCGCTTCCAAAAGCGATCGAGGCAGGCGCGCGCATTTTCACGCGGGCGCGGGCTGTCAGAATCGACAAGGCCAACCAGGAACTCAAGGAGATGACGATTCGCACGCTCGATCCGGGTGGCTACCGCGAGCAGGAAGAGCTCAAGGTCCGAGCGAAGATCGTCATCGTTGCGGCCAACGCCATCGCGTCGGCGCAGTTGCTCTTGCGTTCCGGAGTGGGGAACTCCCACGTTGGTCGGAATCTCCTCCTGCAGCCCCAGCTCCCCATCATCGGCGTGTTCGACGAGCGGGTCGCGGCGTTCGACGGCGTTCCACAGTCGTACGCGGTCACCGAATTCGAAGAAGAAGACAACGCCGAGTTCGGGCTTTGGGGGTATCGCATCGAAGGCATCATGGGCACGCCGGGCATCGTGTCGACCATGTTGCCTTTCTCCGGGGCGCCCGGGATGCAGAACATGGCGCAATATGACCGAATGGCGCCCTCACTCCTGCTGGCACCCGACGAACCGTCTGGCCAAGTGGAAGTCGCCCGCGACGGCCGACTGACGATTCGCTACGAGCAGCGCGACAACCATCGGGAGCGCCTACGTCAGGCGGCCGAAGTGGCAGCAAAGATCTACCTCGAGGCCGGCGCCCGAGAGGTGCTGGTTCCGACCTCTCCGCCGTTGGTCATTCGTTCGACGAGCGATGCCAAGAAAGCCCGGGACCTGACGTTTGCGCCCGCGACCGCGCCGATGATCAGCGCTCACCAACAAGGCACGGTGCGGTTCGCGGCATCGGAGCGCGACGGCGGAGCCGACCTGAACGGTCAGGTCTACGGCATCCGCGACGTCTACGTCTTCGACTCGTCAGGCTACCCAACGAGCGCCGCAAGCCACACCATGACCCCCATCATCGCGTCCTCGCGCATGTTGACCACGAAACTGTTGACCCGGATATAGCGAACCGCGCTACTCGTCTTCGATTTGCACCGACTGAGTCGGGCACATCATGCAGGCGTCTCGGACTTTGTCTTCGAGGCTGCGGGAGATGTCGTAGGTTTGGATTCGGAGGCTGCCATCTTCGGCGAACGAGAAAACCTCGGGGGCCTCTTCTATGCAGGCGCCGTAGTGGTTGCAAGTAGCTGCGTTGTACATGATTTTCATACGCCCCCTTCCAACTAAGGCTCGCTTAGGATCTCCCGTTCCTCGTGCGCCATGTCGTCGCGGATGGCGCGCGATAGCTCGCGCACCCCGACGACGAGCTTCGAGCCGACGGCCGTTTCGTCGAGCTCGCGGATGACGCTGTCGAAGATCTCGCGCTGGGCTTGATGCTCACGACGCATGCCTTCTGCCAACTCGCCGACCTTGCCCTCATCGGCCAACGAGGGAAGCTGATACTCCTCGTAGTGCAAATGCGCGAGCAGCACTTCGCCGAGCGCCACGAGCTCCTCGCGCAGTGCGATCACCGCCTCGGTGTCGTCCTCACCAACGCGCTCG
The DNA here is from genome assembly GCA_030622585.1 of Myxococcales bacterium. Taxonomy (GTDB): domain Bacteria; phylum Myxococcota_A; class Polyangia; order Polyangiales; family Houyiibacteriaceae; genus SG8-38. The sequence goes on along the minus strand of JAUXFZ010000187.1, from coordinate 2,086 downwards.
CTCAGTGCCTCGACGCGCGCGAGCAGCGCAGAGATCTGCGCGTGCTCGCTTCGAATGCGCGCCCTGATTTCATCCGGCGTCGCCGGGCCTTGAGTGCCGGATGTGTCGGAGGTGTTGGGTGTGTCGGAACCGGTGTCCATCTATGCTGCGGCAAGCCGCTTGCGTCGCTCTGCCAGCGTGAGGGGCTTGCTCACCTCCTTGACGCCATCATACTCGTCTTGAGCCTGCTTGTGGTACCACTCGGGGTAGAAGTTTTTACACCACTTGCGGAATTCGGCGATTGGGCCGTCGCCGTCGCATAGCATCGGTTGCTCGAAGAACGCCTTGTTCTCCCAGACCGGTCTGTCCTCCTCGAGCTGCCGCGCGATTTCGTTGGTGAACGCCTTGCCGACCCCGGCTGTGATGTCGGTTCCGCCGAACTTTTTCACCGTGAAGGAGAAGCGCACGTCACAGTATTCGTCGTCGATCGGCGTGACCGATGCCATATTGGTGGTCTCCACAATCCCCCGGAAGCGGCTCAGGGAAAAACCGAAGCCGTGGACCTGGACGTCGAGTTCACCCTTCACGTCGCCCCTCGGCGTCTCATAGATCGCATCGGTGATCATGTTGAGGTGTGGGTACGCGAGCTCGATCGTGTGCGGCTGCGGAACGACGTTCATGCCGTGCACGTACTTGAAGTGCGCCTTGTCCACCGCGTTCTCACACATGTCCTGGTTGTGCGTGCGCATGGTCCACCGCTGTTTCCAATACGGCGTCCACTTCTCGTTCTCCCATTCGGGGATCTGAGGAATTTCCCACTCGGGTTCCTTCCCGTCGATGTCGTGCCAGACCATGATGAGGCCATTGACTTCGTGCACGGGCCACGCGGTGATATTGGCTTTGCGCGGAAGATGCTTTGCGTACGGCACCTCGGTGCACTTCCCCTCGCCGTTGAACTTCCAGGCATGGAATGGGCAAACGATGCCGTCGCCCTCGACCTTGCCGCCGTGGCCCAGATGCGCACCCATGTGGGGACAGAATGCATCGAGCACACTGACCTCGCCCTCTTCGGTGCGGAACATGACGAGCTCGACCCCGAAGTACTTCAACGGTTTGACCTCGCCTGGTTTCAGCTCGTCCGCATACGCTACCTGGAACCAGCCCCGGGGGTAACGAGGAATCGGAAATCGCGGTGTCTTGCTCATGGCTGTTCTCCCATTTCTGTGTGTCGCTTCGGTGGCCTCTGATACGGAGAGTGATGCCCCCAGTCGCTAACTCGGTTGTACGTGGTTGGCTTCCACGTAGAATCATCCACGGTGCGCCCGCCCCAGCCGACCTCGCATTCGAAGCCCGAAGGAGTGACACAGTAGAACGTCACCATTTGGTCGTTCGGGTGACGGCCAAGGCCTTGCACGACGCGCACGTCGTTGGCGAAGGCGCGGTCGAGCGCGGCGCCGACGTCGTCGAGCGAAGCCATCTGCAACATGAAGTGATGCAGGTGCTTCGGGAGCCCCGAGCCAAGCGCGATCGTGTGGTGCCGCGGATTGACGTGCAGGAACGTGACGTCGACTTTGAAGTCACCCGGCAGCGTGCATCGGATGTGGTCACTTAGACCGAAGCTCAAGACCTGTTCGAAGTACGCTTGTGTCTCGGCGATGCTGTCGGCACGAAGAGCGAGGTGGCCGACGCCTTGCTCGCCCGTGACGAATCCGGCAGCCACGGTGTCGCGGCCGAAGGCGGTGGTTCCGAGGACGGGCTCGTAGAAAACCTCGACCGCCACGCCGCCGGGCTCGAACGTCCGGACCAAGCCCTTCACGCCGCGCGCCTTCGCTTCCCCGGCAGAGCCAAGATCGATCGAATGGCCGCCCTCCCGCATGTGCACGGTGACTTCGTGCAAGACCTGCTCACTTGGTACCTCGAAGCCGAGCGCAACCACATCGTCCGCCGGACCCTGCCTCAGCAAGATCCGCGCGGCGCGCTCATCGGTGCGATACGGGACCAGCCCTTCGCCGAGCGCCTCGCCTCTCTCCGCGCCGATCACCTTCGTTAGAAAGCGATCCCAGGCGTCGAGGTCCGAAACCTCGAAGAGGAAGTAGCCCAAACTGTG
>JAUXFZ010000458.1 GCA_030622585.1 Myxococcales bacterium | reverse complement strand
TACAAGCAGCTGTTGATGTGCGCCGGGTACGACAAGTACTACCAAATCGTCCGATGCTTCCGGGACGAGGACCTGCGCATCGATCGGCAGCCCGAGTTCACCCAGGTCGACATCGAAATGTCGTTCATCAATCAGGACGATCTGTTCAAGGTCCTCGAGGGGCTCGTCTTCCGGCTTTGGAAAGAGGTCCTGGGCATCGACCTGCTCGAACGGTACCCGGACGGCGAATTTCCGCGGCTCCCATATGCGGACTCGATGGAGCGTTTCGGCAACGATAAGCCCGACATGCGCTTCGGCATGGAGCACGTGGACATCACCGACCTGACCGTCGAACATGGCGGCGGCGGGATTGGGATGTTGGAGCCGATCGCGAAGAAATTCAGCGACGGCGCGTATCGCCGCGACCTTCCCACGGAGATCGTGAAAGCGATGGTCGTGCCTTCGGGTCACGGATTTTCGCGCAAAGACCTCGACGCACTCGAAAAGTACGTCCGTCAGATGGGCGCCAAGGGTTTGGCACGCGCCAAGGTCGACGGGGAGGGCAACTGGTTGCAAAGCCCGCTCGCCAAGATGGTCACGCCGGAGTTCCGCAAGGCGGTCAACAAAGCAGTCGACGCCAAGGACGGCGACCTGATCTTCTTCCAGTTCGGGGCCACGCAGAAGGTTCATACCGTGATGGCCAACTTGCGCCTCCACGTCGCGCGCAAGCTCGGCATGATTCCGGAGACGGGGAGCGCCGGCGAATGGAACTTCCTGTGGGTCGTCGACCCACCGTTGTTCGACCGCAACGAGGAGAAGAAGCGCTGGGAAGCCGCGCACCACGTCTTCACGCGTCCGCATGACGAGTGCATCGAGCTCCTCGACAGCGATCCAGGTAAGGTCCTTTGCTATCGCTATGACCTCGTGCTCAATGGCTTCGAGATCGCGGGCGGCTCGATTCGCCTGCACGACCCCGAGGTTCAGAAGAAGGTCTTCGAGGTCATCGGTCTCAGCGACGAGGAAGGGCGCGAGAAATTCGGCTTCCTGCTCGACGCGCTCACCTACGGCGCCCCGCCCCACGGCGGAATTGCTTTCGGCATGGACCGAGTCGCCATGCTGGCCGCCGAAACGGAATCGATCCGCGACGTCATCGCCTTCCCCAAGACGCAGAGGGCGAACGACCTGATGACCTCCGCGCCGTCGCGGGTAGATCCGGAACAACTCCTCGAACTCAAGATCAAGACGCTCGAGTAGTGAAAGGCGCTCCAGGTCTAGTGGCCCAGCTCGTCGCAGGCCGCCTGGTCGCCGTCATAGCAGTCAGCTTCTAGCTCGGCCGCCGGATCGAGGTCCTCCACGTCGACGACCTCGGATACTGGGTCCGAGGCTGGCGGCTGCTTGGGGCATCCGCAAACGAGGACCCAGAGGATGAATAGCGAGAACTTGCCGTGCGTCTTCATTCCCTGACAAGGTGTACCAATATGAAAGCCCTCGCTACATTCACGTTTGCTGCCCTCTTCATCGTTGCCGCGACCCTGCCCGCCCTGGGCCAGGGAGAGGGCGGGGATGACATCAAAAACTGCTACAGCGTGCACGGCGAGGCCCGCTACGGTGCCTTGGCCTACAAGCACATCGTCATCGTCACCAATCGGTGCGACGTGACGCTGCAGTGCCAGGTTTGGACCGACGTCGATCCGTCTCCGAAGCAGTCGACCTCCGTGGGGCCGAAGGGCACCAGCGAAACGATCGTCCGCAACAACTCGCCCTCTCGCGCATTCAAGGCCTTCGGCGAGTGCAAGAAATAACGAGAAGCGAGGACCTAGCCCCCGCCGCTAGAAGAGCGGGCTGTCGTCCTTCCTGGTGAAGAAGCGTTCGAAGATCGCGTAGCCGTCGACCAGGTGGCCGAGCTCGGTATATTCGTTCGGCTGATGCGCCTGAGCCGCGGTCCCCGGACCTAGATTGACGCCCGGCACGCCGATCGCGTCGAAGCGCGCGACGTCGGTCCACGCCTGCTTGGTGCGAACGGCAGCGACCCCGCAGGTCGCGAGGTGTTGGACATAGAGATTGTCCGCATGCGGACGCCCCGAAGGCGACAGATCGGTGGCCTCCACTTCGCACTCATCGCCCGCAAGCTCCCGCAGCTCGGCGAACGCCTGTTCGGGCGTGCGCCCGGGCGCGAAGCGATAGTTGACGTTGAGCTCTGCGCGGCCGGGGATCACGTTCCGCGGGCCGCCCGCATGGAAAACGGTGGGCGTCATCACTTCCCGAAATAGGTGCCCGTCGAGGTCCACATCGTGCGGTTCTCGTTGCTCGAGCGTCGTGAGAAACTTGGCCGCTTTGTAGAGCGCGTTGTCGCCTTGCCATGGCCGGGCGCTGTGTGCGGTACGTCCGAGGAATGTGAAGGTCGCGTGAATCGTGCCCATCGCACCGAGCTGCATCTCGTTGTCGCTCGGCTCGAGACAGATCGCGAGGTCGAGCTCGTGCAGCTCGGGATAGGCATCGAGAATGGGCCCGAGACGATTTTCGTCGAAGGGGCCTTCCTCCCGTTCGTAAAAAATCAGCGTGAGATCACACGGGAGCGCCGCGAGGTCGAGGCGTTCGACCAGCTCGATCATGATGGCCAACCCGGACTTCATGTCGGCCGCACCGGCACCGTAGAGTCGATTGCCTTCGACGCGCGCCGGCCCGTCATGCTCGGTACGCACGGTGTCGAGATGCCCGACGAGAGCGATTCGAGGTGCGTTTTGCCGTCGTGCCGCTCGGACGATCAAGCTGTCGTGGAACCGGGAAATCGCGTCGCCACCCAAGCTGCGGGTCAGTCGCGCTTCGACACGGTCGCACAGCTCCTCTTCCTCTCCGATCGGACTTGGAATCCGAACGAGGTCGAGCAGCGTGTCGCGAAGCGCATCGGCGATCTCGGTCATGGGCCTGGAGCCTAGCAGGGAGCCCGGACCGGGGCAGCGGCACGTTCGGAAACTAAGCCGGGAGCTCCGCCCCGCTCGTGAGCCGGCTGTGCAGCTTCTCGACCAAGCGATTGAGTTGGTCCTGCTGAATGGCGCTGGTGACGAAGTTGGTGACGAACGCCGTGAAGTACGAAGCGACGTCGAGAATAATCGTGATGACCGAGGTGTCTTGGGCAGGGCCGAGTCCGCTACGGTCTTCGAAGTCCGCTATCTGGCGGGAGATCTGATAGTCGACCCAGATTCCATAGATCGCGAAAGTGAGGAGCACAAACAGGAAGTCGAGCCAGAACCCGTGGCCCGTCGGTGTGCGGCCGTCGAGCTTCTGCAGGTCTTCGTAAATGCCGTGATAC
>JAUXFZ010000269.1 GCA_030622585.1 Myxococcales bacterium | reverse complement strand
CGGTAGATGTGAATTTGTTTATGATAGAAATAAGCGAGAGAGTATCTGTATGAAAAACAATTTCAAGATACAGATCAATGCGACCAGTACCCCGCTTGCCTCGATTTTCGGCAGCGGGTTCCTGATCATCGTGCCGATTCTCGCCGGCGCCGTGGGGCACCTCTCGGTGCTCGCGATGGCCGGGGTCTGCACGTTGGCCTTGGCAGTCGGAAGCGTCATCCGATTCAACATTCGACATACCGAGCCCATCCTTGCCGACAACCCTCCGGAATCCACGCTTTCGATCGAACGCGCTTCTGATCTGGCGCTGATCCTCGCGTACGTCATCTCGGTCGCGCTCTACCTCCACATTCTCGCTTCCTTTGTTCTCGGGGGTTTCGGTGCGGACACCGAGCTCAACGAAAACATCATCACGACGGCCGTCATTGGCATGATCGTGTTGATTGGGATGACCAAGGGCCTGGCCCCGCTCGAATTCCTGGAGAGTTGGGCGCTGTTGATCACCTTTGCCATCATCGCGCTCTTGCTCGCGGGTTTTGCGTACTTCGACTGGACCACCTGGCAGTCGTCCGCGGGTATTCAGATGCCCAAGCCGCTCGAGCATACGCCATGGGAGGTCCTGACGATCCTCGCGGGGACCCTCATCGTCGTTCAGGGGTTTGAAACCCCCCGCTATCTTGGTGATGAGTTCGACTCCGACACTCGAATCAAGGCGTCGCGTTGGTCCCAAATCATCTCGACAAGCGTGTACATCGCGTTCGTCGCCCTCGCCCTTCCGCTCACGCACCTTCTCCACGGCAAGTACGATGACAACAGCCTCATCGAGCTCGCGAAGTTCGCGTCACCCCTTCTGGTGACGCCTCTGATCATCGCCGCCGCGCTGAGCCAATTCTCCGCGGCGGTCGCGGACACGATGTCCGCCACGGGCAACATGGAGGAGATCACCAATCACCAGCTCAAAGCGAAGTCCGGCTACCTCCTCATCGGCGGAGGCGCGATCGCGCTGACCTGGTCGGCGAGCACGCTCGAGATCGTCGCCCTCGCTTCCCGGGCATTCGCGTTCTACTACCTGCTCCAGTGCTTCGTCGCCTTCACCGTCAGCAAGTCGCCCGCACAGAAGGCCGGTATGCTCGTACTCGCGGCGGTGCTGGCGTTCATTACGGTGTTCGCGGTGCCGGCTAGCTAACGAGTCACCCACTCCGAATCATGTTCCGCCGCAAGGGCTTCAAGCGCTTCCGTGTAAGGAAGTCGCGCCATTCCTGCTCGTCGCTTTTCCTATGGGGTAGTCCGGTCGCTGCATTGGCGCGAGATGGCCGGACTTTCCTTGCGCTTCGGGCGTATCAGGCACAGGGTAGCCACCGCAATTGCACCTGGAGGTAAAGCATGACGAACGGGATCCAAGAAGCAGAGCAAGAGATGTTGGGCACGATCAAGCAGCACTCGGGTGTCGGGATGGCGGTTGGGATTCTCGCCGTCATCGCGGGCGTCCTGGCGCTCTTCTCACCGCTCGTTGCGGGGCTCTCGATCGCGATTGCCGTCGGGGTGCTCATCGTTGCGGCGGGTGTGTCGCGGCTCTTTCTTGCCTTCAAGATGGGCTCGTTTGGGCACGGGCTGCTGGTCTTTTTGCTGGGGCTGCTCTCCATCGCGGTTGGCGGTTACATGCTGTCCCGACCTGGGATGGCCCTCGCGACCCTCACCCTGGTTCTGGCGGCTTATTTCGCCGTCGACGGTGCCTTCCAGGTCGTCTGGGCCTTCCGGCTTCGGCCGATCAAGGGTTGGGGCTGGGCGCTGTTTAGCGGCGTCGTGTCGCTTGCCCTCGGAATCATGATTTGGCGCCAGTTCCCCATCTCTGGCACGTGGGCCGTAGGCACCCTTGTCGGAATCCAAATGATTTTTGGCGGCTCCTCGGTCGCCTCGCTCTGCAGTGCCGCCCGCCGCACCGCCTAGGGTTCGAGTGGCTCTGGTCCGGGTCTTTTCGTAATTGAGTCTGAGCCGGGCTGGGTTACATTCGCCGATCTGTGATCTCTCTCCGCGATGTCCGGTTCGAGTACGCGCGTGGGGGCTTCTCTCTGAACGTTGCTGAACTGGCGGTTCCTTCAGGAGCCAGGGCGGCGGCGATTGGGCCGAGCGGCTCCGGGAAGACCACGCTGCTCAATTTAATCTCGGGGATCGAGCGGCCGCGGTCAGGCGAGGTCAGCACGGCAGGCGTGCGAGTCGATCGTCTGTCACCGGCGGCGCGGCGCTCGTTTCGCATCACGAAAATCGGCTTCGTCTTCCAGGAGTTTTTGCTCTTGGAATACCTCGATGTCCTCGACAACATCCTCTATCCGTATCGGTTGCACCGGGAGCTTCGCCTGGACGCTTCGGTGCGATCACGCGCGCACCGACTTGCCTCGGACCTGGGCCTGAAGAGCCTGCTCGACCGGCTCCCGGCTGAGCTCTCGCAAGGCGAGCGGCAGCGCGTGGCGATCGCCCGCGCGCTCGTCACGTCGCCCACGCTGATCCTTGCCGATGAGCCGACCGGCACCCTCGACCCCGCGACGAAGCAACAGGCACTCGACCTCCTGTTCGAGCAGTGCGAGGCGCGTTCCACTACGCTGCTCATGGTCACGCATGATCATGGGCTCCTCGAGCAGTTCGGACAGATCATAGACGTGGAAGCATTGGGCCCCACTGAGGCATGAGCCGATGAGAGACAGCATCTACCTCGCCGTGCGGTACCTCCGTCACCATCGAGCCAAAACGCTCCTGCTCGTGCTGTCGCTTTCGGTGTTCCTCGGACTCCCCTTGGTCATGCGTGCGATGAGCCGCGCGACGCAACAATCGTTGTTATCTCGCGCCGAGGCGACGCCGCTCTTGCTCGGCAAGAAGGGAAGCAGCCTCGATCTGGTAGTCGAAGCCCTTTACTTCCAGTTGAAAGGCGTCGAACCGATCACCGAGGCCGATGTCGATGCGATCCACGGAACCGGGCTCGCTCTGGGTATTCCAATTCGCACGGGATTGATGGCGCGCGGCTTTCCGCTGGTAGGTACCAGTCTCGATTACTTCCCCTTCCGAAAGCTTCGTATCGCCGAAGGGCGTGGTCTCGCAATGATGGGTGACTGCGTTTTGGGCTCGGCGGTGTCCGAAACACTCGGGCTCGGATCGGGAGACGCGCTCTTGACCTCCCCTTCTACGCTGTTCGACCTCGCGGGCGTGTATCCTTTGAAGCTTCACGTGGTGGGCGTCCTCGAACCGGCCCACGGGCCTGATGACGAAGCTGTCTTCGTAGACGTCAAGACCGCCTGGGTCGCCGAAGGCCTGGGACACGGCCACCAAGACCTGGCTCGCGCCGGGCCGGACGTGGTGCTCAAACGCCAGGAGGGTACGGTCACGGCCAACGCGAAGCTCGTGCAGTACAACGAGATCACCGAATCCAACGTCGACAGCTTTCACTTCCACGGGGACCCGTCGACCTACCCTGTAAGCGCGGCCATCGCGGTGCCTCACGACGAGAAGGCTAGCATTCTGCTGCGCGGCCGGTTCGTTGATGCCCCGACGCGGCAGCTCGTGCGTCCCGCACAGGTGGTGGACTCGTTGAACAAGCAGATCTTTCGCTTCGAGCGTGTGTTACAGATCGTGATGTGGACCGTGGGTTTGGCGACCGCGGTCATGTTCGTGTTGGTGATGGTGCTCTCTTGGAGGCTTCGGGCCGAGGAGCTTCGCACGATGACCCGGCTCGGTTGCAGCCGGTGGAAGGTCGCGCAGATCATGGGGGCCGAGATCGCACTCATGGTGGGCGCCAGCATTCTGACCGCGGGCGTCTTTGGAATCCTGATGGCGCAGTACGGAGAAGCATGGCTCCAGAATCTCATTTTGAGGGGCTCGTGATGCGAATCGCGGTGGCGACCACACTTGTCGCGATAGCGCTCGGTTGCTCGAACAAAGCCGACCCGGATGCCGCTGCGGGCTCGCGGCAAGCCGCTCCGCCCGCCATCTACACCGTCAACTACCCCCTCAGCTACTTCGCGGAGCGGATGGCACCCGCTGGCGCGCGCGTCGTGTTTCCCGTGCCCGGAGGAATCGACCCTGCGTTCTGGGAACCGTCCGCAGACGCAGTGCGGGAGTACCAACAAGCCGCCGTGATTGTTTTGAATGGCGCAGGCTACGCACGCTGGACGCGTTACGCGACGCTGCCCCGTGCGCGAATCGTGGTCACGGCGGACGGGTGTCGAGAGGGTTACCTTCGCGCCCAACAAGGCATCCGCCATCAGCACGGACCAGAGGGAGCGCATGCCCACACGGACCTGGCCTTCACGACCTGGCTCGATCTGCGCCTGGCGGCTTGCCAGGCGAGCAGCGTCCGCGACGCCCTGGTCGAAAGGTTTCCGGAAGAAAAGGAAACCATTTCGAGCGAGTTCGAGGCGCTCGCGCGCGATCTCCTCGACATCGACGAGCAATTGCAAAACGTGGGCAAGGCCTTCGGCGACCGGCCGCTCCTCGCTTCCCACCCCGTCTATCAGTACCTCGCCAACGCATACGGCCTGTCGATTCAGAGCCTGCATCTCGAGCCCGACCAGACGCTGAGCAACGATGATTGGAAAGATGTTGATGCGATGCTGAAACAACATCGCGCGAAGTGGATGTTGTGGGAGGCCCCCCCACGCGAGGCCACCGAAGCGGGTTTTCTCGAACGCGGTGTCACGCCCATCGTGTTCGACCCCGGCGCACAGAGGCCCTCGAAGGGTGATTTCATGTCGGTGATGCAGACCAATGCCGCTCGTCTCGAGTGCATGACGGGAGGCATGGCATGTCGCTGAGCACCCGAGGTCTAGTCGTCGCGCTAGCCGTCCTTCTCCCAAGTGCCG
>JAUXFZ010000146.1 GCA_030622585.1 Myxococcales bacterium | reverse complement strand
GATGACATCACGACGCGTACGCCGTCCAAGATTTCGATCTCCGAGATCCGGACCGGGCTGAACGCGGGATGCTCGGCGCTGAGTTCGAAGGGAGGCTCCGGCAGGGCAGGAACCGAGAAAGTCCCGTCGGAATCGGACTTCGCGGTCCGCTGGATCGGCGTTTGAGGGCTTGTCGCCGAAACGGTGAGCAACGCGCCGCTCACCCCGAAGCCTCGTTCGTCCACGACGCGTCCGCGCAGGGTGTAGAGCGCGCTCGATAGCGCGAGCTCGACAGTGACGCGTCCCCCCTCTTCGATCACGAGCGACTCGCGGACGGGAGGTAGATCGTACGGCAGAGCCGTCACGCTGACCTCACCGCGCACGCCTCGGAACGAAAACGACCCGTCCGACCCGGTCACGGACATTCGTGGAAACCGGTCCGTCGGGGTCCGAAGCTCGACGGGGATGCCTTCGAGGCCACTGCCGCGCTCATCGACAACGCGGCCGGCGAGCTCCGCGCCAGAGCGCATGGTGATGGCGACGTTCGAACGGGTTGCGCCAGGGCCGACGTGCACGCGCTCGGATTCTGCCGGCGCAAAGTCGTCGTGGCTCGCTGCGATCGTGTATGGACCGGGACGCAAGTTCGGCAGGGCGAACGCGCCGTCGTGGCCAGTCGTGACCTGCTGGACGAACGCGAGCATCCCGGCCCCTCGGGCCGAGATCGGTGGAACAGGTCCCGAAGTCACCCCGAGTGAGTCGCCGGGGCCAGGTGCAGCCACACGCAAGTGTCCTTCAGCAAACGCGCGGATGAGAGCCCCTGCGACTCCCAAGCCTCGCTCGTCGAGGACGCGACCTTCGATGCGAGAGGCGCGCTCGAGCCGAACCCTCATCACTGGCTCGTCCGGACTGCGCCGCAGAGGCCCGGCCGAGACGTACCCGTTCGCGACGACGTACAAGCTATGGTCGTCACCGACGACCCCGGAAAGCTCGAATCGCCCACGGCCGTCGCTCCAGGTGCGACGGCTGTGAAGTCCGAGCACACCGGTGGCGACCGTCACCTCCGCGTCGGAGATCGCCCGTTCGGTGTGGGCATCGACGATCTGACCGACCAGGGTCCATCCCCTTGCGAGCTGTATCCCGAAAGCGCGGCGGGCCCCCGCGTCCAGGATCAGTCCCTCCACAGGAGGAGCGACCAGCTCCCCGCTGGACGCTCGGAGCTCATAGATCCCAGCCGGGATGTCTGGCCAATGAAAGCGCCCGTCCGCCTGGCTCCGGATGGTGCGAGCGGGCCAAAACCCGCTTCCGGCGAGCGAGATGGTTGCCCCCTCGAGAGGCCGCCCCCCTTCGTCGTAGATTCGCCCGTCGAGTGTCGCGAACCCCGCATCGGGCTCCCCGGAGGGTGCGGCTACGGTGCCAAGGGGACCCCGCGTGTCTGAGATGAGATCTGTGTTCGGCGCGTAGGTGCCTGGAATTACAAAAGTACCAAGGACCAAAAGCCCAGTGATTGCGCCCGCCGCTCGCATCCAGCTTGGTTTTATCGTTGATCCCGGCCGGGGGCGAGGCCGCATTGTTGCGACACCCGGGGAGCGATGCTACATCGCGACTCCTTCAGAACTCGGAAACCGGCTATGGCACAGACATGTGATTTCTGCGGTAAGAACCGCCATAAAGCTCACAAGGTGAGCCACTCGAACCACAAGACCAGGAAGTGGCAGCAGCCCAACCTGCAGTCGATTCGGGCGGTCATCAATGGCCAGATCCAACGCGTCTCGGCCTGCACGCGCTGCATTCGCTCGGGTAAGGTTGTCAAGGCCGCCTAGACGCCCACAGGCTCCGCTCCCACCGGGTTGCGATCCGGCTTCGATCATCCTGACGTTTCCTGTCGCGCCCGAGCATGCGGGCCAGCGCCTGGATCGGTTCATTCAGCACCGCATTCCGAGGCTCTCGAGAACGCGTGCGCAGCAGATCGTGCGCTCTTGCGCCTATCGAGCCGACGGTACGCGCCGCCGCCCGAGTGAACGCGTTCGGGCCGGTGAGCACGTGGTGCTCGTCCGCCCTGCCTTCGAGGAGCCCAACGTGCCCCTTCACTTCGACGTTCTCTACGAGGACGACGCGATTCTGGCGGTCGATAAGCCGTCGGGGCTTCCGGTCCACCCGTCTGCGACCTATCACAAGAACACGCTGACCTATCTCCTTCGGCAGCGCTTCGGGCAGAACGCGCCGCAGATCGCCCACCGGCTCGACCGTGAGACCAGCGGCCTGCTGCTCTGCGGCCGCACTCGGGAGGCCGAGCGCGAGCTCAAGATCGGCTTCGAACATCGTCGCGTGAGCAAGCGCTATCTCGCGATCGTCCGCGGTGTCATGCCCGATGACGAAGGCCGAATCGCGCTGCCGATGGACCAGGCGAAAGAGGGCCTGCACATCTTGATGGAGGTGACGCCCGAGGGGGAGGGGTATCCGTCGGTCACGCGCTACCGCGTCGTCGCGCGACAGGAGGCGGCCACGCTGGTGTCGCTCGCTCCAGAGAGCGGCCGGCAGCATCAGCTACGAGTGCACTTGAGCGCTGTGGGCTTCCCGATCATTGGCGACAAGCTCTACGGCCCCGAAGGCTCTCAGCCCTTTCTCGACTACATCGAGACCGGCATGACCCACGAGCTGTTGCAACGGCTTGGGCACGATCGTCAGGCCCTCCACGCCTACGAGCTCGAGTTCATGCACCCCACCAAGCGCGAGCCGATGACGCTGAGGGCGCCCCTTGCGGAGGATCTCGTCGAACTCTGGGGCGGGGCTCTCGACGAGGCGGCCTTTGCCGCTGCCTGGGCGTGCTAGGGTCGGTGTCGTGCGTGAGCTGATCGCAGCCATCGCTTGCTGGGGGGTCGGGTGTGCCGGTGCGTCATCCAATGCGCCCGCAACCGATTTTCAGGCCTCCGACGTCCCACTGTTCGACAACGCCGTGGATCTCGTGGACGCGCCCGTCATCGTCGAGGGACAGTGGAGTGGCGCGTTCGAGCGACGGGTCGGGCGGGCAGACCTGATCGCGGTGGTCCAGGTCGACTCGTTGAGCTCCGACCTCGTCAAACGACGATCGGCCTATCGGCTTACCGTCAGGGTCCGGGATCGGCTCAAAGGGACCTCCTCGACCGAGCTCGTGTTACGTGTCCGGGACGACGAGGCCGGGTACCAGAGTGTCCGGGTCAACGAGGACCGGCTTCTTCACGATCCGTTCGTGGCGTTCATCAAATGGGAGGCCGCAGCGGGGTCTCCGGAGCTGATCGCGCACTGGCACCTTTCACCCGATTCCGGCGCGGTCCGGGACAAAGTCGAATTTTTCCTTCGCCAGCCGGTGAGGGATTCCCACACCGAAGTCGAGGTAGTCGAGCCCTAGCTTGGAGTTCGACCTAACCTCGGTCCCCATCGTAGACTATCCACGGAGTGATGCAGATGCGTAGTTGGCCCCTAGTTTTGATCTTGTCCCTCACCTCTTCGCTGACAGGGCTCGCCGGGTGCGAGCGGGGGGCTCCTGCTCCCAAGGCAGCGGAGCACGACCACTCCCAGCACCAGCACGACCACGCGGCGGCCGAGGCCACGGCCCGAGAGAAGACGCCCGACGAGCCTGTGGGCCCAAGCATTGAGACCGGCTCGTTCCTGCTTTCGGTCGCTCCAGTGTCAGCCGCTCCGGGGCAGTCCGGGTACGCCATCGGCAAGGCGGGTCAGGTCGAGATCGCGCTCGAGGGCAGGGGTGAGTGGCACGTCAACCAAGAGTACCCGATTCGGGTCGATCTGAAGGCCGCCCCTGCGGTCGCGCTGAAGAAGAACGAGCTCGGCAAAGACGACGCGAAAGAGTTCAGCGAGGACAAAGTACGCTTCCTCGCGGCGGTGGAGCCGTCCGCGGCAGGCGAACACGAAGTGACCTGCGACGTTTCCTTTGCCATGTGCACCGAAGAAAACTGTATCCTCGAGACGCGAACGGTGGCGATGCAACTCAAGGTGGAATGAGATGGGCGAGGGGGGACTCCACACTGCGTTCGAGACGATCCGTGAGGAGGTCAAGGCGCGGTTCGAGGCCCAGAAGCGAGTGCTCTCGTTCGGGGAGTACTTGGACCTCGTTCAGGACAACCCCCGAGGGCACACCCGCGACGCGGCGAGATATCTCAAGGACTGCATGGACTTCTTCGGCTGCTACGAAGTCGAGCGGCCTGCCGGGACCCTCCAGCGCTGGAAGCTCTTCGACCTCGAGTTTGGCCTCCAAGACAGCGGGCATCAGGCCGAGCTGAGGCTCCGCGATCGCCTTGCGGGGAACGAGGCGGCGCAGGAGGCGTTCTATCGGATTCTCGACGGGTTCGAGAGGGAAGGGCGCGCCAACCGCCTCGTGCTCCTCCATGGGCCGAACGGCAGTGCGAAATCGACCTTTGCCGCCTGCTTGATGCGCGGGCTCGAGGCCTATTCCGACACGGACGCCGGTTCTCTCTATCGGTTCTCGTGGATCTTTCCGCGGACGCGCGAGGGGGGAGGGATTGGCTTCGGTACCTCGTCGGACGAGTTCGGCAAGGGCGACTCCTTCGCGCATCTTCCCGACGATCGGATCATCGCCAAGCTGGAGAGCTCGGTTCGAGAGCATCCGCTGTTGTTGCTGCCACGCGACGTGCGGCAACGGCTGATCGCGAACGTGTACGAGGAAGCCGCCCTTCCGGAAGCAGCGCCCGACTGGGTGTGGACCGGCCAACTCAGCCGGAAGAACCAACAGATCTTCCAGGCACTCCTGACCGCGTACCGAGGCGACCTCGAAAGAGTCCTTGCGCACATTCAGGTTGAGCGCTTCTACATCTCGCGGCGCTACCGAGTGGGTGCGGTGACCATCGGTCCGCAGATGTCGGTCGATGCGTCGGAGCGCCAGATCACCGCGGACCGGTCGATCGAGTCGTTGCCGGCGTCGCTGAGCGCGCTGACGCTGTTCGAGCCCATGGGCGAGTTGGTGGACGCGTCCGGCGGCATCGTGGAGTTCAGCGATTTGCTCAAGCGGCCTCTCGAAGCATGGAAGTACTTGCTCCTAGCCATCGAGAACGGCGAGGTGTCCCTGCCGATGTCGAATCTGCCGATCAACGCCGTGATGATCGCAAGCTCGAACGAGCTTCACATGAGCGCATTTCGCCAGCATCCTGAGCACAACTCGTTCCGCGGTCGCATCGTTCGCATTCGCATGCCCTATCTCCTCGATGTGCATCGCGAACGCGAAATCTACGACGGTCAACTCGTTCCACAGATCCCCAAACACGTCGCGCCCCATACGACATACGTTGCAGCGCTCTGGTCGGTGCTCACGAGGCTCCGGAAGCCGGATGCTTCGCAGTTTACGGATAGCGATCTCGGCACCATCGCAGCATCGCTGACGCCGTTGGAGAAGGCGGACCTCTTGGCGGACGGGCTCGTTCCGGCCCGTTTCGAAGCCGACCAGGGGAAGATCCTCGCCGGCGGCATCGAGGAGGTCGAGCTTCAGGGCGCGGCTTCGTCGGACTACGAGGGCATCAACGGCGCCTCGCCGCGTGAGATTCGGATGCTGCTTCTCGACGCTGCGGCTGATTTCGAGGAGCCGTGCGTCTCGCCCGTGACGTTCCTGACCCGCCTCGCCGAGTTTTGTGATCGCGACGACTACGAGTTTCTGAAGGAGCAGCCCGACGGTGCCTATCGCGATCATGGCGCTTTCGTCGAAGTCGTGAAAGAGCGGTGGCTCGACATCGTGGAGGGCGAGCTCCGTGCTGCCAGCGGGTTGATCGACGAGCACAGCCATCTCGGGCTGTTCGATCGCTACATGACTCACGTCTCGCATTGGGTGAAGAAGGAGCGCATCTTCAATTCGGGCACCGGCAAGGACGAAGACGCGGACGTTGATCTGATGAAGAGCGTCGAAGAGAAGCTGGGCGCGGACGGCGACCAGGCGTTCCGCCACGAGTTGCTGAGTGGGGTCGCCGCGTGGGCCATTGACCACCCGGAGCAAGACGTCGACTACGAGGCGCTCTTTCCGCGCTACATCGAACAGCTGCGACAGGCGTACTTCGATGACCGGCACGGGCAGGTGGGCGAGATCGGCCAGGCCATCGTCGCGCTGCTGAAAGACGACGATACACTCGATGACGATGAGCGCGAGGCCGCCCAACAAGCGCTGCAAGTCTTGATCGGTGTCTACGGCTACGAACGGTCGAGCGCGAAGGTCGCCCTCGGTGCTCTGGTCGACGCCCGGTATCGCGACTGACCGTATGGTCCGGCGACGGCTAGACCAGGAACTTCCCGCTACCCAGGCGCTGAGCTTCCATCATCTCTAGCTCTCGCGAGCCTGAGATCACGATGTTGGGGTCCGGGACGAAATCGAGGCTGTCGTCGAGCCGCTCGTAGGCGACTGAGTTCAAGATGACCTTGATGGCGTTCAGCCGTGCCTTGTGCTTGTCGTTCGAGCGAATGATCTTCCACGGTGCGTGCGTCGTATGGGTTCGCTTGAGCATCTCGTACTTCACGTTAGTGAAGTCGTCCCAGCGCTCCTGGGCCTGCACGTCGACCTCGCTGAGCTTCCACTGG
>JAUXFZ010000068.1 GCA_030622585.1 Myxococcales bacterium | reverse complement strand
TGAGGTGCCGCAATAGTCGCAGCCGATGCTCAGGGGTTCTCCTTCGTCGACGAACTCTTGGACCTCGGAGCGTGGGAGCACGCTGAGCGTCGTCATCACGCGGACTTCGCTGCACTGACAGTCGAAACGAATGTCGCTGGTTTGTAACCAGGTGAACGGCATGCCTTCGAAGATCTGCTCGATCAGTTGGGACGGCGAGCCGTCGGACTCCTGGAGGCGGTCTCGGATTTCGACGAAATCTTCGAGGCGACGGGTCATCGTCTCCATAGCGGTCTCGGCCTCGGCAGCCTCGGGCAGGACCTGGACGACGAAACCACCCGCCGTGCGGTTGTCGCCCTCGACCACTGAACCCAACGAAATCATCGAGACGATTTGCTCCGATAGCTGCATGTAACGCATGAAGGCGTCCGAAAGATTCCCGCCCTCGGGCACCTCGACCACGCCGCGGTGTAGCTCGGAGTTCGGGAGCGTCCGCATCATTTCGAGCGTCGCTCGGGTTTGGCGGATATCGGGTTGGACGCCGTTCGGGCCCGGCTGCGCTAGCCCGCGAGTCGATCCATCCGGATGTGAGTCAGCGACGAGCTGGCCGGCGCCTTTCTCGAGCCGCACGATACACTGGACGCGTAGAGTGGGAGCCATCGTCTCCCGATAGAGAACCGAGGTGGTGACCAGGTCCGCCAGGTCGTGCGCGACGGGTCCGCTGAGATTCTGTGCGGCGACCACCTTTTGGGTGGTATCGGTGGTTCGAGCGGCGACGATGCGAAAAGCGCCGTCATTGGTCATCGCCCGCGTGACCGAGTCATTTTCCGGCATGTTTCCTCTTGAAGCGCATTGGCGTTCGGTTGGCAAGCGCTAGTCTTGGGCCGGGAGTAGGAAATGACAACGCATCCAATCGTGCTCATTCCGGGAGACGGCATCGGCCCCGAAGTCGCCGTTGCCACGGTTCGCGTCCTCGAAGCAGCGCGGGCTCCGCTAACGTGGGTGGAGCATCACGCGGGGGTTGCCGCGCTCGATACCCTGGGCGAGGTGCTCCCCGATCAGACCCTCGATGCCGTGCGGGAGCGAGGCATTGCGCTCAAGGGGCCGTGCACGACGCCCATCGGCGACGGTTTCACATCGGTCAACGTGCAGCTGCGAAAGCGGCTCGACCTCTACGCCGCCGTTCGGCCCGTCCGGAACCTGCCGGGGATTCAGACCCGGTATGAGGGTGTCGACTTGGTCGTGATTCGTGAAAACACGGAGGGGCTCTACAGCGGCATCGAGAACGAGATCACTCAGGGCGTCGTGACGAGTCTCAAAGTCGCCACCGAGCTCGCGTCAACGCGTATCGGCCGATGGGCCTTTCAGTACGCCCGCGATCGCGGACGCAAGAAGGTCACCGTCATGCACAAGGCCAACATCATGAAGCTGACGGATGGGATGTTCATCCGATGTGCGCGCTCCGTTCGAGAGGCCGAGGGCTTCACCGACATCGAGTACGAGGAAGTCATCATCGATGCCGGCTGCATGAAACTCGTGCAGGACCCAACACAGTTCGATGTGCTGTTGCTCGAGAACCTCTACGGCGATGTTCTCAGCGACCTTTGCGCCGGGTTTGTTGGCGGTCTCGGCGTCACTCCGGGCGCGAACATCGGCACGGATTGCGCGGTGTTCGAAGCGGTGCATGGATCCGCGCCTGACATCGCGGGCAAGGGCGTCGCGAACCCGTTGGCGCTCATCATGTCAGGTGTGATGATGCTCAATCACATCGCCGATACGCGAGGAGATGAGAGTTGCCGTGCTGCGGCCGGTCGCATCCGCGACGCGTACAATCAGGCGCTATCGGACGGTCAGAAGACCCGGGACCTCGGCGGACAGCTCGGCACTGAAGGTTTTGCGTCCGCCCTGATCGAACGCATCGCAGGCTAGTCGCTCGAGTCCTGCACCCCGCCATGTCCGCCGGCCACGCGAAGCAGTGGTGGCAGAACGATCATCGTTGCCACCAGGCAACCACCGATCGTGACGGCGATGAGCTCGCCGAAGTTCCGAACGGGGACGAAGGAGCTGAGGAGCAACACGCTAAAGCCGGCCATCAGCGTCACGCACGAGATCACGATCGCCCGCCCGGTGCCTTGCGCGGCGCGAATCAACGCGGCTTCGCGGCCGATCCCGGTGTGCATCTCCTCTCGGAAACGCGCGAGCACGTGAATGGTGCCGTTGACCGCAAGGCCGAGGCTGATCGAAAAAATGATCACCGTCGAGACGTTCAGGGGAATCTCGCGCCAAACCATGTAGGCCATCGTAACGACCAAAGGGATCAAGTTGGGCGGGATACTCAGTAGCCCCAGCCGAATGCTTCGAAAGAAGAAAGCCAGAAGCAGGAAGATGACGAGGATGGCGACAAACAGGCTTCCGAGCAGGTCGTTCACGACGGCGGCTTGGCCTCGCGAGCCCGAATAGGCATCTCCCGTGAACGCCACCGACACCGTCTCGTCGTCCCCGAGCTCCAGCTCGATGATCGCTTCGAGGGTGTCGAGGAAGCGAATGGTCGCCTGCGCGCCGACGTCTCTGAGCTTCAATTGGATGCGCGCCTTCTTACCATCTTCGGTGAGCCAATCGCCCAGCGGGCTGGGTTTGCGCTGGTTCATCATGGTGACGAGGCCCTTGACCTGCTTGGCACTCTTGAAGCGATCCGACCGAACGCTCGGATCGTCGGCGAGGAGCGCGTACGATTCGCGCAGCATGTCGCCGTAACTCGACGTGCGAATGATCTCCGGGCGAAGGGACGCCCAGTTCCGGATTCTCTGGATGCTCTGCATCACTTCGGGATCCATGAAGTGGTCCTCTTCGGTGCTGACCAGCACGACCTCGAGCGGCCGGACACCCGCAAGCTTCTCTTCGAGGAGGAGCGTGGTGGTATAAACTGGGTCGCTTTCATCGAACTGATCGAGCAGCGCATGGTCGACCGTGATTTGGCTAGCGACATAGCCTGCGCCCAGCGTGAACAGAGCGGTCGCGACCAGTACGGCCCAGCGCCACCGAAGCAGTCGCTCCACCAGGGTGTTCGTCACGGTGGTGAACATGCTCGTGCGTTCTCGGCGGACCTCTTCGCGCTTGGGTGGACTGGACCGGGTGAGAATCGCGGGGACGAACGTGATGATGACGACGTACGAGATCATCACGCCGAGGGCGGAGACGATTCCGAAGTGCCGTAGCATCACTGTCTTCGACACGACGAGCGACGCCAGACCGGCCGCCGTCGTAGCTGAGGTGAGCATGACGGCCACCGCGAGCGCGGTTACGGTGCGTCTCCCGGCCGCAGCGAGGTCGCCGTCTTCATCGGCGCACGCCTCATCGCGATAGCGCTGAATTAAATGTGTCGCATCGCTGATGCCTATGATGATCAGCAAGGGCACGATGACGTTGTTGAGGATGTTCATGGGTTCGCCGACGAGCCCCATGCCCCCCACCACCACGATCGCGGTGATGCCCACTGCCCCAAGCGGAAGCAGGACACCCGGCACCCAGCGGAACGACAAGGTCAGCAGGAACAAACAGACCAAGACGGTCAGTGGAATGAGGCGCAGATTGTCGGAGCGCATCTTGCTCACGATGACGCTGCGGAGGTAGGGTAGGCCGCCCACGTGCACTTTGACGTCTTCGAACTCGGGGCGCTCCAACCCCTCGCGGAGCTCGTCCATCGCCCGGCCCATCTCGCGTGGCCCGAGCTCGGGTAGCTGAAGGGCAATGCCAGCCACGGTGTGGTCCTCGTCGATCAGGCGACCCACCAGGAGTGGATTACCGGCGATCGCCTTGGCGAGCTCGGCGGCCTCTTCTTCCGTCACCTCAGTGCCATCGACGATCGGGTTCGTCTGGAGCTCCGCGGAAAGAGCGGGGCCCACCTCGGCGATGCCGCCCGGGAAGCGATCGGGATCGCTTTCGATGATGTCGAGGAGGGCGTTGAACACGTCATCCTCGAGATCGCCCTGGGCGTCGGTCTCGTCTACCGCATCGTCGAGGGCATCGAGGTCGTCGAGGTCGTCGAGGTCGTCGAGGTCATCCAGGTCATCCAGGTCACCTTCGTCGTCCGCACCGCCGACTTCTTCGAGCCCGTCTAGGCCCCCAGAATCGCCGTCGCTTGTGGCCACTTTGACTCGTCGCGGAATGCTGAGCGTCGTGATCCCGACGACTCTCTCGACCCAGGGTCTTTCGGCGAAGTAGAGCGAGAGATCGTGAATTTGCTGGAGCGTCGGCCGGGAAAGGACGTCCTCGGCCTCGACCAGGATGAGAACCGCGGTGCGCCGCTTGCCGAACCACTCCTCGAAGTGCTGTTCCAGGAGCGCGTATTCCTCACCCTCGAAGGAGGAAAGAAGGCTTTCCGGGTTCGGATCGGCCGTCAGTTTGGGGATCTGCGTCGCAAACGCGAGGGTCACCAGAACCCAGGCCCAAACCACGAGCTTCCATCGCTCGGTCACGAGCCTAGCAAGCCAATTCAGCGTTTCCTGGCGTCGGGACACGAGCGTGTATGCCTGTTGGGAGCGAGACTGGCAAGGTTCTTGTGACCGGCTTGACAGCCCTCCCGGGCAGGGCTACCACCCGCGTCCCTACGGCGAGGATATTAGAGTGGCCAACCACGCTTCAGCAAAAAAACGAGTCCGTCAGACAGTCAAGCGGACCGCGCGCAACCGGCAGATCCGCACCTACGTGCGCACCTGTGTGAAACGCGTCCGGGCCGCCGTCGAGGCAGGCGATTCCGCCTCCGCAAAGAAGGCGCTGATCGACGCTGTGACCCGTATCGACGGCGCGGTGTCGAAGGGCATTTTTCATCGCAAGACCGGCTCGCGCTACATTTCCAGGCTGACCCGCCAGGTCAACGCGCTCTAGAGCCGTCAACGACCGTCCGCGCAGAGCCGGAGCACGGCGTCCTGCAGGATCACGTCCGGCGGGCGTTTGCTGCCTTTGAGCGCACGATCGGTCTCCGCGATGAGCATGAACGCGTCTCCGAGACTGGCCGCTGTGAACCGGCGGGCCGACTCGGTGAGGTCGCCGGCTTTGAACGGTGGAGCGCCGGCGCGTTTGGCGGCGTCTTGGGGGCGCAGGCCCTCGGACAGTGCCTCGCGCATGCGGGCGACAATTCGCAGCTGTCGCGCCACCATCGCGAGGAGGCGGAGTGGCGGCTCGCGATCGTCGAGGAGCGATTGTGCGGCGGCGATTCCCTTGCGGCGGTCCTTGAGCCCGATGGCATCGACCAGGCTCCAAATCGATTCTACGCGGATACGCGTCACGCACCTCATCACGGCGTCCGCGTCGATGCGCTGCCCAGCGCCGACGAATAGCGACAGCCGTTCCACGGCGTCGTCGATCGCGGCGAGATCATCACCCACCGCGTCGAGGAGCGCCTCGATCGCCTGCGGCGCGATGTTGTGCTCTCGGGCCGTGGCTTCTGCGCGGATGAACTCCTGCAACTCGCGCCCGCGAAGCGGCTTGGCTTCGATGAGAACCCCCGCCTTCTTGGCTGCTTTGGACAGCTTGGCGCGACCGTCGAGCTTGGTCGCAGTGACGAGCAAGCATGTGGAATCGCAGGGATCGCTCAGGTATGCCGCGAGATTCGTCTGCTCGGTGGGCGTCATCGCATCGACGTGGCGCAGCAGCACCAGGCGCGTATCGGCCATCATGGGGAGCGTACGCGCCGCTGAGATCACGCGTGCCGCGTCGAGGCCTTTGCCGTCGAACACGTCGAAGTTGAAGCCGGGCGCTCCCATCGAGTCGACCGCTCGGCGCACCGCATCGACCGCGCGCTCGACGAGCAGGTGCTCCGTTCCGACCAGAACGTAAACCGGGTCGAGGGAGCCTTCGCGGGCCCTCTTGCTGACATCATGGAGGCTTGGCACTACTCAGCGGGCTTCGTCATCCGAGAAGGTGACTTCGCCACTGTGTTGTACTCTGTCTCCGAGAATTTGAAAGCGGTAACGACCGACCTCTTGCCGCCGGACCGTGACCACCATCTCGAGGCGCCGATTGGGCTCGAACTGAGGGCGATTGAGCCGCAGTTTGTGGACGATCGTGCGCTGATTCCGATCGCTGAGGAAGACCGTCATCGTCGGGGCGATGAACCTTCGTTCGGCGGTCTGAATGTCGTAGAACAGGACCTCGAACTCGGACTCGCCCACCGGCCTGTTGAAGTTGGCCACGAGGGTCGCCCGCCACTGCCGATCCTCGATCGGGACATCGCCGGTTTCGCGAAGGCGCGTGGCCTTGTGCGACTGAGCGAAGCGAATGACGCCCGTCTCGGAGAGTGAGCGGGGAACCCCTTTTTGTGTGAGATAGATCCGCGCCTTGAGGCCCTGTGAGGCGTCGGCGCCCTGCCAAGGGGTCACCGACGAAACGATCGCTGCCAAGGTGGTTGCGACGAGTGCGAGGCGTAGATTCACAGCTTGCTCCTGGGTTGTGGTCCAGGAACAGGCTAGCAATTGTAACTTTACAGTGACAGGGTGATAAGGTGGTCAAATGTAGGATTTTGACTCCCCCTCGTCGCGGCGCCCGCCGAAAAGTTGTCCCCCGAGGCGCTGACCGCTAACTCCGACCCAGGAACGGAGCTCGATGACGACGGTCGGTGGGGGTGTTAAAGGACTAGTCGCGCGCGCGCAGCGCGAGGCGCAGAGGCGCGCGCAAACCCCATCCACGGCCTATCTGTTGCTCGTCATGCTGCAGGCCGCCGGGCCGATGGGAAAGCTCCTATCTCAGCTCGGGGTCAGGGAGAGCGATCTCCTGAGCGCGATTCGGGTGGTGGACTTGGAACCGACGAGCGCGCTCGAACGGGCGGTGGAGCGAGCGTATCGGCTTGCCAAGGCCACCGCGGCCACGGAGGTGCTTCCTGCGCATCTGCTGCTCGCCATTGCGCGCGACTCCCGGAGCGCGGCCCAACGTAGCCTCGAGCTGATCGGCGCGAGCTCCCGCAGTGTGCAGGAGGCGGTGCGGAGCTCCCTCCAACCCGAAGACCTCCACACGGCGCCAACCTCCACCTACATCAGGCCCGCCGTATCGCTCCCGGCGAAGCCCGGCGTGAATCCCTCCCGTCCGTCCGCGCGTCGAGCGGCGGAGCCCACACCGCTGATCGAGCTGCGTGTCGAGAAACCACAAGACGAGCCCATGATCGAAGCGCCTCTCGACACATCCGAGGACGAGCTGATCGTTCCTTCGTCATCGCCATTCGCTCTCGATGCTGGCAAGTATCCGATGCTTGCCAAGCTCGGGCGCAACCTGACGGAGATGGCCTCGTTGGGGCGCATCGACGAGGTGATCGGTCGCGACGACGAGATCGAGCGACTCCTCGACGTGTTGGCTCGCAGGCGCTCGAACAATCCCATTCTCGTGGGACCGCCGGGCGTAGGTAAGACCGCTATCGTCGAAGGGCTCGCGCGAAGACTGGCGCAAGGCGGCCAAGGGGTGCGCGGGCTTGAAGGCACGATCCTCGTCGAGCTTTCCGCCGGGGGGTTGGTTTCCGGGACAGGGGTGCGCGGCGCGCTCTCGGAACGTATGCGGCGGCTCCAGTTCGAAGTGAAGCGCGCGAACGGCAAGATCGTGCTCTTCATCGATGAGGTGCACACGCTGTTCATCGGAGGAGACGCGCCGGACGACCTTGCGCACGAGCTCAAGGCGTCGCTTGCGCGGGGTGAGCTACCCTGCATCGGCGCGACCACCGATGTCGAGTACCGCAAGTACGTTGAGCGAGACGCGGCCCTCGCGCGCCGCTTCTCGCCGATTCACGTTGAGGAGCCAGCTCCCGAAGACGCCATCGAGATTCTGCGCGGGATCGCGCCTCGTTACGAGGTTCACCATGGCATCGCGTACGAACCGTCCGCGGTCGAGTCCGCCGTCGAGTTCTCGGTGCGGTACATGCCGGAGCAGACACTTCCCGATAAGGCGATCGGTCTCCTGGACCTGGCGGGCGCGCGAACACGCCGACGTGGCGGATCGCTCGTCGATCGCAAAGCCGTGGCACAGGTCGTGGCAGAAAAGGCGCGCGTCCCGGTCGAGCGGCTGTTGGTGACCGATGCACAGAAGCTCCTCGAGCTCGAGCAGCACCTCGCGGAGCATGTCGTCGGTCACCTCGACGTCATGACCCGGGTCTCGGATGCGCTGCGCAAAGGAGCTGCCGGTTTCCACGGACAGCGACCGCTTGCCACGTTCTTGTTCCTCGGCCCCACCGGCGTCGGCAAGACCGAGACCGCTCGCGCCCTCAACGAGCTCTTCTTCATGGGGTGCCCGATGACTCGCGTCGACATGAGCGAGCTCAGCGAGTCTCACGCTGTGGCCAAGTTGATCGGTGCGCCTCCTGGCTACATCGGCCACGAGACCGGCGGTATGCTCACCGAGGCGATACGCCATCGGCCCTACCAGCTCGTCTTGCTCGACGAGATCGAAAAGGCCCACATGGACGTGCTCCAGTCGTTGCTGCCGCTCCTCGAAGACGGCCGACTGACCGACGGCAAAGGGCGGACCGTCGATTGCACCCACACGATCATCGTCATGACTTCCAACCTCGGGGCGGAGCACTCGCAGCGCGGCTCCGGGTCGATTGGTTTCCGGGACGCCTCGGCAGGATCGGAGGACGGCTTCTCGGCAGCCATGGAAGCTGCGCGTCGCGCGCTCCCGCCCGAGCTCTGGAACCGCATCGACGAGCCGTTGTTCTTCGGCCCACTCAGTCGAGATGAGGTCCGTGAAATCGCCACCCGCATGGTTGCGGCCGTGGTGCGGCAGCTTCGCGAGCGACAAGGAGTCGAGCTCAGCGTTGATGCCACCGCGATCGATACGCTGCTAGCGCTTGGCGGATACGATGCCGAGCTTGGCGCGCGCCCGATGCGCCGCGCGATCGGGCGTATGGTCGAGGCCCCGCTGGCGGCCGCAATTCTTGGCGGCGACTTCCGGCGAGGAGATCGCATCCTCGCGGTGGGCGGTGCAGACGGCGTTCGCTTCGAGCCGCTCGAAGGGTCGGTCGAAGCCGCCGAGTGATGTCCGGGTTTTACTC
>JAUXFZ010000186.1 GCA_030622585.1 Myxococcales bacterium | reverse complement strand
TCGACGGGAGAGGTGATGGGAATCGCGGATAATTTCCCCGACGCGTTCTACAAGGCGTTGCTATCAGCGTACCTGGAGCTTCCCGACGAGGGGAAGGTCTTCATCAGCGTGAAGCAAGGCGACAAGCCAGCTGCAGCCGATCTCGCACGTCGACTGAAGGACCTGGGTTTCGACATCATCGCGACCAAGGGGACTTGCGTAGTGCTCGAGCGCGCAGGGGTCGAGGCCGAGCACGTTCACAAAGTGGGAGAGGGCAGGCCGCACATCGTGGACCTCCTGCAAAACGGCGATATCGCCCTGGTCTTCAACACGACAGGGGGCGCGAAGGCCATTCGCGACAGCCGCTCGATGCGCCGTCAAACGGTGCTGAGCGACGTGCCGTACTTCACGACGATGGCCGCCGCCGTTGCGGCGATCGACGCCGTCGAAGCGCGACGCCTCAGGCCCCCATCGGTCTGCTCGATCCAAGAGTACCACGCGCGGACGGGCGAGTTGGCTACGCTGCGGCCGCCCCAGCGATAGCTTTGGGTTGCCAAGTTTCCGGCCAGAGTTTACGAGGATGGGATGGAACGGGTTCCGATGACCCCACAGGGGCATGCTGCTCTCACCGCCGAGCTCGTCGCGCTCAAAGCGGAGCGGCCACAGATCTCCCAGGAAATCGGGATTGCCCGCGACCACGGTGATCTCAAGGAAAACGCCGAGTACCACGCAGCCAAAGACAAACAAGGCATGTGTGAGGCCCGGATTTCGGTCGTCGAGGACACGCTCTCTCGCGCCGACGTAATCGACACGTCGAAGCTCGGGGGAGACAAAGTGAAATTCGGAGCCTTCGTCGATCTCGAAGACGTCGACAACGGCAAGGTCGTCACCTATCGCCTTGTCGGCCCAGACGAGTCGGACATCGAGCAGGGCAAGATCTCGATCACCTCTCCCGTGGCGCGCGCCATCGTCGGCAAGGAAGTCGGCGACGAAGTTCGTGTCCAAACTCCGGGCGGCGTTCGCAACTACGAGGTTAGCGACGTCCGCTGGGACTGAGGAGGAGCCTACGCTGCTCGACCATCCTGTCGAAACGTTGCCTGGGATCGGGCCCACGACGGGCGCTTATCTGCGCAAGCGCGGGTACGAGTCGGTCGGGGACCTGTTGTGGTTGTTACCGAGGGGCTACGACGATCAGCGACTCCCGACACCGATTCACGCCATTCGCGACGGAGACTACGTTGTCGTTGAGGGCGTGGTTCGAAGGGCTCGCTCCTTTCCGCGCGGCGGCCACATGGGATTCGAGGCTCGGCTCGCAGCGCCCGAGGAGTCGCCGGAGCCTTCCGGGCAGGACGGCTATCGCGAGCTGAAGCTGATGTGGTTCCGCGCGAGCCCCGGCCTCGGCAGGCGGTTCGTCGAGGGGGAGACGGTTCGCGTCGCGGGGACGGTCCACGACTATCGCGGCACGGCGACGATCGCGCATCCGGAGTCGCTTGCAGCCGACGCGGCAGGGACCATCGAGCCGCGCTACCCGGAGATTCCCGGCGTTCGGCGCAAGGCCCTCCGGCGGGCAGTGCGTGCGGCGGTCGACCGCGCCGTCGCCGAGGTCCCCGACTTGATTCCGCCTGCGCTACGCGCCGAGGTCGGCGCGGGCACCGTCGGCGAGGCGCTTGCGGCGATCCACATTCCGGACCCCGCGACCTTCGATGCACAGGACCAAGTCGAGCCGACGACGCCGGCGCATCGCAGGCTCGCGCTCGAGGAGCTCGTCTTGTGGGAGGTCGCTCTTCGGCGGAGGCGTGCCACGGAACGGGGCGGCGTGGCGCGGGCCTTCGAGATCGAGCCGGCGGTTTCATCGGCATCCCGAGCCTTTCCCTTTCGCCTTACCGAAGCGCAGCAAGGGGCTGTCGCGGAGGTGAGTGAGTCGCTCACAAAAGAGACGCCGATGCGCCGCCTGCTGCAGGGCGACGTGGGTTGCGGCAAGACGGCTGTCGCGATGGTGGCCTGTGCACAGGTCGCAGCTGGGGGTGCGCAGGCCGTTTTCTTGGCGCCGACGGAGCTTCTCGCCGACCAGCATACGGAAACCTTGAGGGCCACGGCCGAAGAGCTCGGTCTCCGCCTCGGCTTGTTCACCGGCGCCCTGAGCAAGGACCAGCGCCGGTCGATGCTCGACCGAATGGCCACCGGAGCCATCGACCTCGTCGTCGGAACGCATGCTCTATTGAGCGGCGAAATCCGCTTCGCCGACCTCGGTCTGGTCATCGTCGATGAGCAGCATCGCTTCGGTGTCGCGCAGCGCCTTCGCCTCGGTACGCGCGGATCGACGCGCAGGCCGCATCTTCTCGTCATGACGGCAACTCCGATTCCTCGGAGTCTCGCGCTGGTGCTTTACGCGGGGCTCGAGCTGAGCACCATCAAGGCGAAGCCGCCCGGCCGCGTGCCGGCCACCACCAAGATGGTTTCGCGCACGCAGCGTACCACCGTGTTTCGTCAGCTCGAACGGGCACTCGGCGCGGGGGGGCGGGCGTTCGTCGTGTGCCCGGCCATCTCCTCCTCGGAAGAGCTCATCGGTGTCGATCGAACCTACGAGGAGATGAAGGCGCGCTTCGGCGACGATCGTGTAGGCCAGATTCACGGTCGCCTTTCGGGAGATGAGCGTCGGGCGTTGATGCAAGCGTTTCGAGAAGGCCGGATCCAGGTCTTGGTTGGGACCACCGTGCTGGAGGTCGGGGTCGACATTCCGGCGGCCAACATCATGGTCGTCGAGCAAGCCGAGCGCTTCGGGCTCGCACAGCTTCATCAGCTTCGGGGGCGCGTCGGGCGAGCGGGGCAGCGAAGCGCGTGCCTGCTCACGTTCGGCGAGCCACTATCCGCCGAAGCCGAAGCCCGTCTCCAGGCGCTGTGTGACAGCAATGACGGCTTCCGCCTCGCCGAACGAGATCTGGAGCTGCGAGGGCCGGGTCACCTTTTTGGGTACCGCCAGTCGGGGGCGAGCGGGCTGCAATTTGCGAATCTCGCCAAGGATCAAGGCTTGCTGGAGGAGGCGGGAGATCTAGCGGATCGCATCATCGGGGCCGATCCGGATCTATCCGCGCCCGAGCACGGTGCGGCCCGTTCGGCCGTAGAGCGCTGGGAACGCAACGCAGCCGTCCGCGAAGACGCCGGATGAGGGCCAAGCCCCGTTCGCGGGCTTCTTGACGGTTTCGTGGGACCCAGGTAGTCCCAAATTATGCCGCTGGTTCACCACACGCAGCGCGAGGTAACCCTCAAGCTCGTCTACTACGGCGTCGGCCTCGGCGGCAAGAGCACCAACCTCGAGACCATCCACGCGCAAACGCGGCCGGAGTTCCGAGGCAAGCTCGTCTCGGTGAACACCGAAGCCGAGCGCACGCTTTTCCTCGACTTCCTGCCGCTCCAACTCGGGAAGTTCCGCGGCTACACCGTGCGTCTCCATCTCATCTCGGTTCCCGGGCAAATCGCGCAGGACTCCACGCGCCAGATGGTGCTGCGCAACGTCGATGGGATCGTGCTCGTCGTCGACAGCCAAGCCGATGCGATCGAGGGCAACAACTACGCCATCCGCAATCTCGACTACAACCTGCGGCAAGACGGAACCGACCCGGATCGAATTCCAATGGTCGTCCAATACAACAAGCGGGACCTTCCGGGCATTCTCGACGTCGAAGATCTGGGCGAACGACTCGGTGTTCCCGAGGGCATTCCCGAGCTCGTGTCTTCGGCCCGTGACGGCTGGGGCGTTTTTGAAACGGTGAAGTCGATCGTGCGTGTGTGCATGCATCAACTCGGCGACCCGAGCTTGCGAGATGAAGGTCGAGTCGAGTGCTTGCTCGAAGAGCCGCGGGCCCGCTTCTACCCAAGCGGCCCAGTCTCGATGATTCACGCGATCGCGCCGCACGAAGAAGAGCAAGAGCTGGAGCTGGACGAGCTCGAGCTCGTGAGCGGCTAGGCCGATGAAACCGTCCGGCCCAGAGTCCGTCGCCGATCGCGTGCGGCGGGTTGCGCCGACGATCGAAGTGCTCCCGGTGCGCACCCCGACGCTGCCGCCCGCGACCCATACCAACACCTTCCTGGTCGGCACGAAAGAGGCCGTGCTGATCGAGCCGGCTACGCCGTACCGGGAAGAGCAGGACGTGATGGTGCAGTGGGTTCAGGCCGCCCGTTTGCGGGGCGTCGAGCCCGTGGCGATCCTCGCGACGCACCATCATCCGGACCACGTCGGCGGCGCCATGGCCCTTCGGGAACGCTTGCAGCTCCCCCTGTGGGCCCACGCCATGACAGCCCAGCGTCTCGACGGCATCGTCGAAGTCGACCGCCTGATTCAAGAAGGCGAACGGATCGAGCTCGACGGCCCGACGCCGACCGCCTTGACCGCGCTGCACACCCCGGGCCACGCGCCCGGACACCTGTGTTTCATCGACGAGGCGACGGGCATCATGATTGCCGGTGACATGGTCGCCTCGGTCGGCACCATCATCGTAGAACCCACCGACGGCGACATGCTCCTGTACCTCGAATCGCTGCGAAAGATGTCCGCGCTAGAGCCCGCCGGGTTGCTGCCAGCGCACGGCGACTTGATTCAAGATCCGCAAGCGATTCTAAGCTTCTACATCGAGCATCGATTGATGCGAGAACGCAAAGTGCTCGACGCACTCGAGGCACGCGCAAAGGCGTCGCGGCCGCGGCACTTGGTCGCGAATGCGTACGCCGACACCCCAAAGGCCCTGTGGCCCCTCGCGCTCCGCTCGATCGAAGCCCATCTGATCAAGCTCGAGCGAGAAGGACGCGTGGTCAAGGAGGGCGATCGCTGGGCGCCGACCGTCAGCTGACGACCCTAGGAGCAGCAGAAGATGCGTACGCCGACTGCGACCTGCGCACCGAAGCCCGCCAAGAACGCCATGGTTCGAACGCCCGTCCAGCCGAACGCGCCTGCCGGGAAGTGAACGAGGCGCGCCCAGAAGTACACCTGCGAAGCCAGCAGGATACTCGGGTCATCGCCCTTGCCCATGGCGTGGGCTACGAGAACAAGGGTCGCGAAGATCGCGAGGTTCTCGACACCGTTGTAGTGCGCCCGCTTCGCCCGTTGCGCCCAAAGCGCCTGCCTGGCTTCATCCTCCGGGCCCACCGGCCGCATCGACCCGAGGACACCCAACGTGGCCATTCGCTCCAAGACATAAGGAACCCAGAAAAAGGCGGTCATCACTGCGGCAGCTGCCAACCATTCAAGTGCGCTCATCGGATCCTCCCATTCAGAACGCCCAACGCGTCCAGGACCTGTATGAACGCACGCACGGCTTCGTTACAACCCCGGGCGACCATGCCTAAATTGCAGGGAAAACGACAGGTCGCGCGACCTGCTCGGATGCGCCTCGCCGGCGTCTCTCACCCCATCGAGTTCAACGACCAATCATACCGGTGATAGTCGAACTCGTAGTCGGTTTCGAACGCAGCCTCGAGCGCCTTCCGCTGGGCGCCTCGTGCGTGCTCGATGAGAAAGAGGCGTACTCCCGCAGCCCTGCCGAAGTCGTTTGCGTAGTAGCGAAACGTCATCGGGATGCGTACCACTCGATGGGCCTCATCGACCTCGACGTCGGCCGCAACGTAGTTGAGTGCCGCCAGCTCGAGTTGGGCGTCTAGCTTCGACGCCTCGTAAAAGGCCACCGGTGGGCAGCTCGTCGATGCGCACACCAGCGCTGCGTGAATCCTCGGATCGACATGAGAAGGACACAACGCGAGCCTTGGGTCGTCGTCATC
>JAUXFZ010000477.1 GCA_030622585.1 Myxococcales bacterium | reverse complement strand
AGCGCGGTCTAGCGATGACTATCTCCTCTTGTTGAATCCATAGCAGAAGGTGGTTGGTTCTCGCCCGCAAGTCGGTCGAAGACATCGGACAACGGGATGAACCCGAGGTCCTTGTTCTCGTCTCGCGAACGAAGGGCCAAGCCCTGCCCTTCTACTTCTTTTTGACCAATCACACCGAGATACGGGATCCGCATCAGGCGCGCTTGGCGAATCTTTGCACCCAGCTTGTCACTGCTCAGATCGGCGGTGACACGGAAGCCTCGTTCCTGGAGCTGTTGCTGCACGTTCTCCGCATACTCGTTGAACTTCTCGCTCACCGTCAACAGAGCGATCTGTTCGGGCGCAAGCCAGACGGGGAACGAGCCACCCACATGCTCGGTGAGCACACCGAAAAACCGCTCAATAGAGCCCAAAATCGCCCTGTGCAGCATGACGGGCCGGTGCGCCGTGTTGTCCTCGCCGACGTAGGTCAGGTCGAAGCGCTCCGGTAGATTGAAGTCCGCCTGGATGGTGCCGAGCTGCCAGGGACGCCCGATCGCGTCCTTGAGATGGAACTCGATCTTCGGACCGTAGAACGCGCCCTCGCCCTCGGCGATTTCGTACGGCAGCTCCTTGGCCTTGACGGCTTCTTCAAGCTCCTTCTCGGATTGGTCCCACACCTCGTCGGCGCCGAGACGCTTCTCGGGCCGGGTCGCGATGACGATGCGAACGTCGGTAAAACCGAAATCGCGATAGGCGTCGTGCACCAGGTCGAGGAAGCCTTTGATCTCGTCCTGCACTTGGTCGAGCGTGCAGAAAATGTGGGCGTCATCTTGCGCGAACGTTCGAACGCGCGTGAGACCCTGAACCACCCCGCTCCGCTCGAAGCGATGGAGGCGTCCGAAGTCGGCCATGCGCATCGGCAGGTCGCGGTAGCTCCGCTTGGTCATCGCGTACATCAAACAGTGGCTCGGGCAGTTCATGGGCTTCACGCCGAAGCGAAGCGACTCGTTGGACGCCTCGGTCCACTGCTCCGCGTTCTGCGGCGGTTTCTCTTCAATCTTGTGCTGCAGCTTCTCGAGGCTCTCCGAGGTCGCCGCCATGTACATGTTCTCGGCGTACGAGGGCAGATGGCCAGATGTGTGAAACAGCTCGTTGTCGAAAATCTGCGGGGTGATCACCTCTTCGTAGCCATAGCGTGCGTAAAGCGACCGGACGTAGCTCTCTAAGAGATTGTAGATGGTGGTGCCGCGCGGCAAGAAGAAAGGCGAGGCAGGCGCATGGGGATGGAACGCGAACAACTTGAGCTCTTTGCCTAGCTTACGGTGGTCGCGCTTCTTGGCTTCTTCGAGCTGCTTGAGATGCACTCGCAGGGCCTTCGGCGACGGGAACGCGGTTCCGTAGATGCGCTGCAGCATCGGATTACGCTCGTCGCCGCGCCAGTACGCACCCGCAACACTCGTGAGTGTGACCGCCTTCAGGAACCCCGTCGATGGAACGTGTGGACCTTCGCACAGGTCGACCCACTCGCCGTGTCGGTAGAGGGAGATCGGATCTTCGAGGCGCTCGAGGTGCTCGAGCTTGAAGTTCTCGTCGAGCGACTGCAGCAGCGTGCGGGCCTCGTCGCGGCTCACGACCTCACGGCGGAACGGGCTGTCGGCTGCGACTATCTCGACCATCTTTTCTTCGATGGCGCGAAGGTCCTCTTCGGAGAACGTGCCGCTCGGGCGCGCGTAGTCGTAGTAGAAGCCGTTCTCGGTCGCCGGGCCGAAGGCCACCTTGGTGCCGGGGAACAGGCGCTGCACGGCATCCGCCATCACGTGGGCGCTCGAGTGCCGAATGATCGCCAGCGCGTCCGGGTGGTGGGCGCCGATCGGCTTCACCTCGGAGGCGCTCTGCGGGATGGGGGTGTGCAGGTCGTAGATGCGGCCATCGACCCGGGCCGCGACCGTGTCTTTGCCCAGCGTGCCCTGCTCTTCGAGGACCTCGCGTGCGGTACGAACTGTCGCTTCCGTCGTCATACGGAGGACGAAGGTGCCGAACAGTCAGCGATGGTCGAAAAACGCGCCAGAAAGGGACTTTTGACACAAGGTGCGTCGATTGCAAGCCTTGCACAAACCTTCCCAGGTTGCGTTCCCTGGCGTTCCCCGCCGGCATGACACTGCGGCACGCAGGGGGATGGGGCGGGCCGGGAGGACGGTATCAAAGTTGCGCCGGCCGCGCAGCCGGTGCTTTCTCCTAGGGATTCTGACCGAGTTTGGCCTTGAAATCGTCCCTGGGAACGTTTCTTGGAAACAGCGACAAGCCGCGGCGCTGTTGTGCCGGCCCAGGATACTCGATAGCCTGCTCTCCTCGCGAAGGAGGTTGCGGTGAAGGTATGTCTCAAATTTTCGGTGGCGCTGCTCGCGGTTGCCCTGATGGCGCTGGGCTGTGGTGATGAGGGAAGCGGTGGTGGAGGTTCCGCGGGCGCTGGCGGATCCGGCGGTTCTGGCGGCAGTGCCGGCTCGGGTGGCGGCGGCTCTGATGGGGGCGGCTCGGGCACCTTCGGCTTCGTCCGAGGCGAAGAAGGGTCCAGCCTCACGCTTCGCCATCCGGATGGCCATGAGGAATCCATCGGGTCGGAGGTGCTATTCGGCTGGATCAACGGGCAGCTGCTGGAGGGCAACTATTTCAAGCAGCTACGGATAGGCACCGACATTGGCACCATGGAGCTCAAGCTGAGCTTCCCCGGTGATGCGCCACCGACCGGCCTCATCGAGGGCGTCCACCAGCTACGTGGCAGCCGGCTTCTCCTCCAGCAAACCCAAGTGCTCGATGAGGTCCAAACAGAGGTGTTCTTCCAATCGAGTGATCCCCCGTTCGATGGCTTGACCAACGCGATGGGTACGGTGGAGATCTTCCTCGACGTCACTGCGGGGCTCAGCGTGTACGACATCGCCGGTGAGATCCACGCAACCATCCGAGGCGCGGACGGTTCGTACGGGATCGATGGATTCTTCTGGGCTCGAACGTTCGATCCCTGACGGTGCTGACCCCGTCCCTGGGAAGGTTTCGTTGCAATTCGAACCTGGGACGGTTGGTTGGGGCGACCGCCACCTCCCGT
>JAUXFZ010000251.1 GCA_030622585.1 Myxococcales bacterium | reverse complement strand
TGTTGGTCCCGCTGGCGATCCGCATCGTTCAGATCGTCCCCGACGGGCGCTACGTGGGAGGCTCAATGTGGTTCTTCACCTCGGTGCGTGGCGCCATGGACACCTACGACTCGGGCAGACCCGAGCTTCGGTTTGCGGAGCGCGTCAAGAAGTGGACCGATCGAGACACCGGAGTCCAGCTGCACACGAGCCTCAAACCCCTTCGACTAGAACCTCGTTTCGACATCACGCTCGATCGCGTGACCCATCGCTGGTCGCAAAACCCGCGCGTCGAGATTCCCAACGATCAGGGGGCTACCGGCTGGGTCTTCATCGCCGCGCTCGACGCCTTCCCTGAACGAGAGCGTGCCGCATTCGCCTCGCGCCACCCCTATCGCCAGTTCGGCGACTACTTCATGGTGGACCTCCGCGAGGAGGCGCGGGACATCGAAGCCTGGGGTTCGACCCCGTTGGCAATGAGTCCTCGTTGGTGGATCTTACACAACGCGTTCGAGCCGCCAGTGAGATCGGTGCGGCTCATTGAAACGGAGCAATCTCTGGACCAAGAGGTGGCAGAGTACAATGCCCCGTAGACGTATCGCTTCACTACTGACGCTATGGGCTTCGGCCTACATGGGGTGCGTCGCGTTCCTACTGGTCGGACTAGAGTCGCGAAGTGCTATCTCCGTCGAGCTCCTCGGCGAAGTATCTTGGCTGGCGCTGATCGGCTCGGTGCCAACCGCGTTGATGTTGGGAGCCGTATCTCGAGTCGCGCGCGGGCCGAGATCCGTGGGCATCGGGTCCGTGGCGACGGTGATTCTGCTCGCGGCGGCCGTGAGCTGGGAGCACACGGATTTTCTGCTTTCCGGACCCCGGTGGGCAGTTCATCCGCATCGCGATCTCGCGCGCATCGTGATGGCCTCCGCCGTCGGCCTCGTCGCGGCCGGAGGTTGGGCGTGGCTGCTCGCAGGCGCGCGCATCTCGACAACACGCTCGCGTGCGGCATGGACCGTACTCACCCTGCTCGCAGTGGGACTGCTGACCGCGGCCATTGCCCGCTACCGGGCGTATGACCACTCGATGGCCCAACTCGTGTTCCCAGCAGGCGTTCTTTCGGGCGCGCTGGTGCACCTGCTCTTTCGCGAGTCCCGACGCCGGCCGGTCGTTTGGGGCGCGGCGCTCGCATGTCTGCTCTATGGTATTGGCACGCGCGTTGACCCCGCACTGAGTGCCACCGGCCAGCGCGAGGTAACCGCGTACAACCGGCCCGCGGCGTTGACGACCCTCTACCTCCTTCCTCAAGCCGGCCGCCAAGAGCCCTGGTCTATCGCCGGCGACGCGTGCCCGAAGCCGAGAGCTGCCGTGGAGCAATCCCCGATCGGCATCGAGCCGGACCAACGTCGCAACGTGATCATCGTCACCGTCGACGCCCTTCGAAACGATGTCGTGGGCATGCAGGTAGACGGTCGGCCGGTTACCCCACAGCTGACGCGCCTCGCAGGGTCCGGCGTCTCGTTCACGCATGCCACTTCGACCTACCCGGCGACCCTGTTCGCGATGGGCAGCGCGTTCACCGGTTTGAGCCCGGCCGAGATCTACCTTTCCCCAGCCCTGCCCGACACGATCTTCACCCGTGCCCGCGCCCAGGTCGATCGACAGCTCGCGGTGCTTCCCGACGTGCGCTGGTTTCGCCTGCCGATCGTCGAACAGTTCCTCGCCCCGGGCATCGACACGGTGTTCGCGCCGACGGACGCCGCCGCCACCGACGCACTCATCGCCCGTCTCCAAGCTGCGCGGGACGACGATGCATCCGTGATGGCATGGGTTCACTACTACGCGCCGCACGACCCCGACCAAACGCGCCGCGAGCTCCGCTTCGGCAAGGGCAAGAAGAACGCCTACCTCAACGAAGTCGCTCGCTTCGACCAGGAGCTGGGCCGCCTGCTGCGGTACTTGACGGACGACGGATGGCTCGACGACACCCTGGTCGTCTTCTTCTCGGACCACGGCGAGGCGCTGGGGGAGAAGTCCTACTGGGGACATCACGTCTACCTGAACGCTTGGATGGTCGACGTTCCGCTGGTGGTGTGGCACGCGCAGCTCGCGCCATCTAGGCCCGCCGTCGGCGTGAGTCTCGCCGACGTGGCGCCGACGATCTTACACTTCCTCGGGCTACCGATTCCGTCGGACACGGCCGCGAAGAGTCTCTTCACCCTGGACCCCAATGTACCGAACCGAGCGACCTTCTCCGAGGCGTTCCCGGTGCGCGGCGAGGAGCTCTTTGCCAGCTTCCGGCTCCCCTCGCTCGACGATGCGGCGATTCGAGCGAGGCTCCGTGGCATTCGCCGGGCAAGTAAGGGGTACGAGCCGAAGGGTGCGATTTCGCAGGGCCGCTATCGGCTGATCCACCATCGTGGCGCCGACACCACGTTGTTCTACGACCACGAGACCGACCCTGGCGAGCGCCGCGATGAAGGAACTTCCAACCCGCAAGCCAGCCAGCTCCTTCAAAGCGAGCTCGAGCGCTGGGAGCAGGAACAACTCCGACGGATCCAGTGCCGGCTTCAACTCACCGAGGATCGGCGGGCGACACCTCGTCCACGATGACGGCTACCTTTGCCGACTTCACACGGCCGGCCGTCATCGACAAGCGCGCGTCGTGGAACTCGATCTCCGCCACCTCGCCGGAGACCGTCGTCGCGTACAGCTGCACCACCAATTGACTCGAGTCGTTCGGAACCCCGATCTCGTAGCTCAGTCGCCAGCGCCCCCCATCGCGGATCCGAATGCCCTTGCGCGCGAATTTCTCATAGCCATTGAGAAAGACGTCCTGGTGAAAGTCGATCGTCGCTTGGTCGCCCGAGACCTCGAGATCCAAGTCCACTCGCAGCGTAGTGCCACCCGGAACACGCAGGTATTGCCCGCCGATTAGAAGTCTCCTGCCCGCGGCGGCCGGCACCGACATCACGTCCCCGGTCCAGAGCTCGACCTCTCCCGTCTCCGTCATGTCTCCGCGGCCGGAGCGCGTGAGCCGGGCCACCTCCGTCAAGAGCTGCCGCTCACGGGCCGATGCTGGCTCGCTCTGCCGCTCCGGACCGAACACCAGACCGTCGACGGGAATCGAGCGCGTGCAGCTCCGAAACGACTCGCCACACACGATGGCGCTGCCGGACGGCTGCCACATGATCACGCTTCGCGCATACGTGTTCCCCGCAAACAGGTAACGCGGGGTGTCGTACTCTCGGAACCAGCTTCGTCCAACGAAACGCTTTGCCTGCAACTCCAAGCCGAGGAGATCCATCACCGAAAGAGCCGTGTCGACGTGCGCGTAGAGCGTGTCGATCCGCTTCGCCTGCGGCTCGGGCGTCATGACGACTGCGAACGACCAACTTTGTGAGAGCAACCTCTGCGTCGGGTTCGCCGCCTGGACGAGCCCGGTAGACTCGTCCGAGGTGATGATCACGACGGTATCGCGAAGCACACCGTGCTGTTCGAGCTGCGTCACAAACTCTGCGAGGGCATCGTCCGCCCATCGAAAAGCGCGCTCCTGCCGACTCCGCGCTCCCTCGGCCGTGGCGCCATCTGGGAAAGTAAACGGGTGGTGCGTGCCGACGGTCAACAGCGTCGCAAAGAAGGGCCGCTCGCCCGCGTGCAGCTCGAGCACCCGGCGCAGGGACTGTTCGAAAAACGCCTTGTCGTCGACCCCCCAATCGGTGCGCGCGTAGCTCCGGTCGAACCAAGGGTCTCCGACCAACTCCTCGAAGCCAGCCTTCTTCATGAACTGGTCCTTCATCATGAAGGCAAGCGGTGCGGATTGAATATAGGCGGTTGCATACCCCTCATCACGGAGGACCTCGGGAAGGCATCGATGCGGCGCGCCGTAGACCTGTTCGCTCATCTTGGATTGATCGGTCAGGAGCTTCGGGTAGTCCCCGCACAGGATCCCATACTCACCGCGGTTGGTTTGCCTCTGGTGCGAGATGAGCCGGGTGAAGAGAATGTGGCGCTGGGCCAGCGCGTCGAGCTTGGGCATCGTGGTCCCGCTTTGGACCCCCTGCGCGGCAGCAACCGAAGGCAGGTGCGCACCCGAGGCCGCTTCGATCAGAATGAGCAGGATGTTGGGCCGTCCGGACAGAGGGGCTACCCATCTGGCCCCGCTCAGGTCGCCGCGAAAAACATCGCCCACGTCCGCTCTCATGGAAACCGAAGCCGTCTCCGCGGACGCCGGCAGCAAGGAGAGATTCGCCTGCGCCGCGTGCCGCTGTCGCCACTCGTCGTGCCCGTGAGAGGCCGGAATGACGAACTGCCCGAACACACTCACGGCGAAGGCGGCGCCCCACCACCGCCACCAGCGCTGCCCCGGGACACGCGCCCGCGACCCCGCCACGACCGCCAGGGCCGTGAGTGAAGCGAGAAGCACCGGGTGCTGCAGGTGACGCACCGAGCCGCCGACAAACGTGGAGTCCGCAAGAAAGCTCGCATGGCTGAGCGCATAGAGCGAATCGAAGACCGAGATGAACTCGTACATCGCAAAGCTGACCCACAACAGAGAGACGACGATCGTGAGCCCGAGCGCACGCCCCCACCAACGGCGCGTCGCAAAGAAGACACCGGCTATGCCCACGACGAGCAGTGCAACCGAGGCGTCGGCGAGCGCACCACGCACATCGACTGGAGCCGGGGCCAAATGCTTCTCGCGTAGCAACAAGACGCGCGTCAGCCACGGCCCCGCGAAGCACACGGCGACGATCAGCCCCCAGGCCGCCCTTCCCCTCCAATCCCGGCGCTTCGGTTCGATGACGGCAGGTTATGGGCTATGCAATCGCGATGGCAAAGGGTTTCGCGCCTGCGACCGAACGCAATCGGCAACCGATCATCGATGTGCTGCGGCGAGTACTTCCGCCTGCCGGTCTCGTCCTCGAGGTAGCGAGCGGAACAGGCGAGCACGCGATCTTCTTTTCAGCGCAACTCCCCGCACTACGCTGGCAGCCGACCGCTGCGTCCTCAGAAGCCCTTC
>JAUXFZ010000448.1 GCA_030622585.1 Myxococcales bacterium | reverse complement strand
TGCAGCAGCCAATAGCTTGGCTTCCAGCTTCGGCACGGTTCCCGGCGCGACCTCTAGGTCCACTCGGACGGTCATCTGCTGAAACCCAACCGGGGTCTCTCTCGACACACACAGGGTGCCGCGCAGGTCGACGTCCCCCGCGACGGTAACGCTTAGCTTCGTGATCTCGACATCGAGCTGCCCTGCGATCTGACGGAGGGTCGAGTCGGCGCAGGCTGCCAGTGCGGAACACAGAATGTCGCCCGGATTGGGAAAATCGTGCAGACCCCCAAGCGCGCGGTGCACCCCGATCGGGACCTTCACACCGTAGCCGAGACCCAGCTCGACTTCGCTGTGCAGTGGGTCACTCGGTGCGTAGCGGGTTTGCCCCGTGCGGGCTCCGTCTTGGATCATCGCGCACTCCGGATGCTTGCGGTAGGTCTGGATGCGCTGGAGACGGCGGCGATTGAGGGATTCTGTCGGATTTGGGTCTGTCGTAGATACTGCGAGGTCCATGGTCAGCCTTTGGTTATGGTGTGTTGAGCAACGCTCTACCCAGGTGGCGCCAGAACCAATCGAGCGACCGCCAGCTAATGCATAGCGGGCCAGAGATTGTGTTGCGGAGGCATGAAAGCTAGGATTCCGGCGTGCCCAGTATCCGATTCTGCAGCACCGAGGGCGGCAAACGGCTCGCATACGCCCTCGACGGTGATGGGCCGGCCATCGTCTTTCCAGCGTGGTGGATCAGCCACGTCGAGAAGGACTGGGAGCATGGACCCTTTCAAGAGTTCTTCGGCGCTCTCGCACAGCATCACCTGGTCGTTCGCTACGATCGCATCGGCGTGGGCCTGAGCGATCGAGACCGCGATCCGAAGGACATCACGGTTGAGCGCGAAGTCGAACACATGGGCTCCCTCGTCGACCATCTCGGGCTCGATTCGTTCACGCTGTTTGGTATTTCGTGCGGCGGCCCGACTGCAATCACCTATGCGAAACACAAGCCCTCCCGCGTTCGGAACCTCATTCTTCACGGTTCCTATCTTCGTGGCTGCACCGTCTCCAAACCTGAAATCAAGGAGGCTATGCTTGGCCTCGTTCGTGCAAGCTGGGGCCTCGGTTCCAAGACATTGGCTTCGATCTTCACGCCGGATCATTCGCCCGAAGAGATTCGCCGGACCACGGCCATGCAGCGCGCCTCGGCAGACAGCGAAACGGCGGCACAATTGCTAATGCTGACGTATTCCGCGGACGTCACGGACATGGCGCCCGGAGTCGTAGCCCCGTGTTTGGTAACGCATCGGCACCATGACAGCGCGGTCCGCTTTGACGCAGGGCGCGAGCTCGCCGCGAACCTCCCGAATGCCTCGTTTGTGCCGCTCGACGGTACTGCGCATCCGCCATGGGAAGGAGACAGCGCAGTACTGCTGGAACGGATCTTCGAGTTCCTGGGGACCGGCCCGACAACTCAAACGGCGGGTGTGACCGAAGCGCTATCCCCGACCGAGAACGCACTCGTTCGGCGCGGCGAGGTGTGGACGCTATCGTTCGAAGACGCGCAAGCGCTTCTCAAGCACAGCAAGGGGCTCGCCGACCTCGCCACACTCTTAGCCAATCCCGGCTCAGAGATCGCCGCTGCAACGCTCATGCACGGAGCGGAGACCACTGCCACGCCTGTCGGCAGCGACGACATGCTCGACGAGCAAGCGCGAAGCGAGTTCCGTGCTCGGGTACTGGCGATCGAAGAGGATCTGGAAGAGGCTCGCTCATTCAACGATCTAGGCAGGATCGAGCGCCTCGAACAGGAGCGCGATGCGATCCTCGCCGAGCTGCGCATCGCGACGGGGCTCGGCGGCCGAAGTCGCAAGCTCAAGGACCCGGGCGAGCGAGCGCGTAAAGCCGTCAGCGCACGCATCCGAGAGAGTATCCAGCGCATCGCCGAGGCCCATCCCGCCGCGGGTGAGCATTTCGCCGGCGCGGTACGTACGGGCGCTTTTTGCTGCTACGAGCCGAAAAACAGTGTGAATTGGCGGCTTTGATCCCGCCAGGCGTCTCCTAGCGAGGTGCGCGACGCGCTCTAGCGCCTCCAAAGCAAGGAGAACGCTATGAGACACCCCGATCCACCAAACGCCAGCCCCGACACCCTCACCATGTCGACCCCAACGCGCTGGGCCGTATTGGCCTACGGCGTCGTCTGCTACCTCGCCTTTCACGTCAGCTTCGTTTGGCTGGTGTTGTTCGTCAACGACGTCCCGATCGTCCCAACGATCAACTCCGGCACACCGCGGCCCGTGGCAGCCGCGATGGCAATCAACCTCGGGCTCGTGTTGCTCTTCGGATTGCAGCACAGCGTCATGGCACGCCGCTCGTTCAAGCAGGCCTGGACGAAGATCATTCCAGAGCCCGCGGAGCGCCCCACCTACGTGCTCGCGACCGCCGCCTGCCTCATCGCCGCCTACGTGTTCTGGTCGCCGATGACCACGGTGATCTGGCGCGTCGATCGCCCCGCGGTCATCTATACCATTCTCGGCATCCAAGGGGTCGGCTGGCTCATCCTCGTCGGCGCCACCTTCGCACTCAATCACTTCCACTTGTTCGGCCTGACGCAGGCCTGGAGCGCATTTCGGGGCCGCCCCGTGCCCGCCCTCGAGTTCCGGACGCCATGGATCTACCGCGTGGTTCGGCACCCGATCCAACTCGGCATCCTGATCGGCATCTGGGCAGCACCCGTCATGACGGTGGGGCACTGCGTGTTCGCGACCGCCATGACAGCGTACGTGTTCGTTGGCCTCTTCTTCGAAGAACGCGACCTCGTTCGCCAGTTCGGTCAACGCTATCTCGCATATCGCCAGAGTGTGCCAAAGGTCATCCCGCGACTGTGGCCATCAGCCTCGCGCGCCGAAGGACACGGCACCATCATGACCAAGCCGCTCAAAAAGCACACCTAACGAGCTGCGACACCGGGATTCTTCTTTCCGCCGATGTTCCATTGCAGGCTCAGCGCGATGAAGTGGATGGCGGTGTTGTCGTAAGACCCGACGACATCGCCGTTCAACGGACCCCCTTGCTGATTCACCGACATATCGCCGAACCATGCGAGCTCGTAGGCGAGGCCCAAGTCCACCGCGGGGACGATCACCCATTCCACTCCGGCGCCGACCCGAAAGGCTTGGCCCAGGGGCGCGTCTATGGTGCGATTCTCATCGGCTACGGCGGAGCTATCGTACGCGAAGCCCAAGGAAAGGATGGCCTTCGGGATCGGAGCGAAGCGTGCTCCAATCGCGACGTGCGCAGTATCCTTGTACTGGCGATCTACGGTCAGGCTCAGCGTATCTTCGGCCGCTACCGTGATTCCAACGAGGCCGAACTGCTTC
>JAUXFZ010000490.1 GCA_030622585.1 Myxococcales bacterium | reverse complement strand
GTCGACGTACAGGCGCTTTGCCCCGGAGGCACCGTTACCGAGTTCCAGGGAGTCGCAGGTCTCGACACGCGAAACTTCGGCCCGTTCGCCCGCCTGATGTTTTCCACCCCGACCTCCGTTGTCGCGACGAGCTTGCGAACGCTCGGCCACCGCGTGACCGTGATCCCCGGCTTCTTCAACAAGCTGATGGTCCTCACGATGAGGCTGGTCCCTCGACGCGTGTCGACCTGGATCTTCGGCTCCGTGATGGACCGCTTCGCACACTAGCGGCGGCGTAGGCGTTCGAGGTCGCCGGGGCGATCAATGTCGAATGCGATGCCGCTGCTGAGTTGGACGTTCACCGTGAGCCCGATGTCCCGCGCCCGTGCATGGTGGCGATGGAGGCTGTCTTCATGACCGAGGCAGCTCGGAAGGCAGGTGGCCGGCTTCAACGCGATGACGTTGGTGCCTTGCTGCAGCAGATCAGGGACGAGCACCACGTCGCTTTCATCGAGTTGTCGCGCGACGCTAGCGATGTCTTGGACGGTCAAGTGAGGCAAGTCGCTCATGCAGATCATCACGCTCGTCGCGCCACGGCGCTCCAGCTCTTGGAGCGCGTCGTCGACCACATGTGCCAAGCCGTGGCTGTCCTCGGCGTCGGACAGGGCGATGGCGCCCAGGCGCTCTGAGTGCTCGCGGACCTCGGCACAATCGCTGACGACCGCGATTTCATCGATTGCGGGAGACGCCCGGAGGACGCCCACGACGTGCTCGAACAGATCACGCGTCAGCTGCGCGCGCTCGAGTGGAGCCAACACCCCGGAGAGCCGGGATTTCCCTCGTTCGAATCCCTTGATTGGAATCAACGCCCAACGGCTCATCACAGGCTCCGTGCAAACTCGAGCAGCTCAGACGCGAAGAGTACCCGATCTTCCTTGGATTGGATCAGGATGTTCGTCTCCAGCAGCGGGACTGACCCTTCGAACGAGTCGCCGGGGTGCACCGCATATCCATCGAGCAGCCCCTCGTAGTGCATCGCGACCGCTTCTGCGGACGGCTCGCGGCCGCTGATTTCCGGGAGCATCGTGGCCAAGGGGCCCTTCACGGCTTTCCCTCCGACGATGGGGCTCACGGCGACGGACGTCGTGCTCCGAATCCGATCGGCGATGCCGTCGAGTGTGAGGATCGGGTTGATGGAGACGTAGGGATTCGACGGGCAGATCACGACCAGATCTGCGGCATCCAGTGCTTTGAGGACCTCGCTCGTGGCTTCGTGGGTTCCCTCGTGACGGACCTCCCGTACCGCCGGCGCTCGCAGTTTGACGAGCCACTCCTGGAATACGAGATCATCACCACCTTGGGTGACCATGCGCGTCGGGCGGGGGGCGTCCGTCATCGGGAGGATCGGACGGTCGACACCAAGCGTTCTGCAGAGCTCGGCGGTCACTCGCGTGAGGGAGTCGCCCCTAGCG
The DNA here is from genome assembly GCA_030622585.1 of Myxococcales bacterium. GTDB lineage: Bacteria > Myxococcota_A > Polyangia > Polyangiales > Houyiibacteriaceae > SG8-38. Next base: position 1,542 of record JAUXFZ010000490.1, on the reverse strand, counting down.
AGTGCGCCAGTTCGTGTAAGGTGCGTGAGCAAGTCGCGGTCGCCGAGCTGAAACCAATCGTCGACGCCGCGGCGTTCGGCCTCCGCCAGAACGTGGAAGGTGTCGCCCTCGATGCCCCAGCCGCGATCCTCCGGCGAGAGCCCGGCAAGGGTGTACATCACCGTGTCGAGATCGGGGCTGATGTGCAGTCCCCAATGTTGAAAGTCGTCCCCCGTGTTCACGACCACGGTGAGGGCGCCCTGGGGGAGGGCGCGGTGCAGTCCGTCGACCAATCGAGCTCCGCCCACGCCTCCAGCAAGCGCGACGACCGAGAGGTCGCTCTGGATAGCCTCGCTCATGCGTACAAATCGTCCTCGAGATCGCGAAGCAGCGTCTGTGCCGTGTCGTCCGACGGTCGGAAGCGAAGCCCACGGACCAAGGTCACTGGGCGTCCCTCGTCGGCCTGGCCAGCGACGAGATCTGCGGCCGCTGCGATCGAGTCCGCAAGCGCAGACACCGTGGCTTCGAGCACGCGGCCGTGGCGATCGAGCGCGCCGCTTCGGTCCCAGACGGCAGGTACGCCGGCCACGCCGAGCGCGAAGCCTACGGTGCCGCGTCGAAACGGACGGCCCCATGAATCCGTGATGATGACGCCCACCTCTGCCGAGAAGTGTCGCGCAAGTTTGGCCCGAAGCGTCGCTGCCGTGGCGTCGGGATCGCGTGGGAGGAGCAGAACCCAGGGGCCGCTGCCTTCGGGCGCGCGCGACGGCGCGGCATTGCTGGCGTCAATCCCCGCATTGGCGGACACGAAGCCCAAGCGGTGACGGACGATCAACGCACCCGTCGTCTTGCGCGAAACGCCCGTGCTCTCCCGAAGAATGAGCTCCACTAGGCGCGGGTCTTTGTCGACTTCCTCGGCCAGACGTAGCGCCGCGTCACCCGGCGTGAGACCTCCCAGATCGACGAAACGGCCTTCCGCGCGCGAGATGATCTTGCTCGCGACCACCACGACGTCGCCGGCGACCAAGTCGAGCTCGGCGCGGACGAGGCTCGCGATGATCACCTCGCCCAGGTCTTGGCCGGCGTCGATAGTTGGCACCCCAGGGACGGCGCGAACCACGAGCTCCGAGCCGACGTGGAGGTCAGCCGAAGTCGGCTCGCCAGGCTTCACTCCGTCTCCGGAATGCCTGTGATTCGTATCCCGGAGCCGACGCTCTTGTAGCGGCGATTGATGTGCAACAGCACCGGCGTGAGCGATTCGAGGGCGATGGCGTTCTTGAGAACACCCGCATCGACCCCGCGAAGGCCCAAGTCGGAGACGACGGAGATGAAAGTCGCGCGCGCTTCTTTGTCGTCCCCGCACACGAGGACGTCGCAATCAAACGCGTGTGCCGGGTCACTGAGGTGCTCCGAGCTGATGTGGAGCAGGCCCGCGACCAGCCGCGCGCCCTCGTGGAGGAGCGCGCGAGCCTCCAAGGCGGCCGCTTGCCCTTCGGGAAGGTTCACCGAACGGACCTTGGGCGGTTTGACCGGGACGGTGATGTCGACGATCACCTTGTCGCC
>JAUXFZ010000455.1 GCA_030622585.1 Myxococcales bacterium | reverse complement strand
GGTCGGCATTCAGGTGCAGCCGAAGCGCCTCGTCCACGCTTACCATGGCACCCATGTCTTCGAGCACCGTCAAGACACGCTCGACATCTACGAGCTCGAAGTGGAGGAGGCGCCCGAGGTGCGGCTCGATGATCGTGAAGTCGTGCAGGCCGAGTTCCGCACGCCCGACGAAGCGCTTCGATTGGAGATCGTGCCGCATCTCGACGAGTATTTGTCGCGGCGAATCGGACGGGCGGACGGTTGAGCCCGGCCAATCCCCGGGAGGCGCTCGCGCGGGAGGCCCTACGACTCCATGAGCGCTATCATCGTGAGATCATCGAGCGTTTTTCTGTGTGCCCATGGGCGAAGCCCGCACGAGCGGACGACCGAACCCGGGCTCACGTCGTCGTCGACGCATCGTGCAGCCCTGGGGGGTTGGTGCCGGTGCTGGCGGACTGGGCCGCCGACGGCACGGTCGATGTTGCGTTCGTGATCGCGCCACGCTTCACAGGCGACGCAGACGCGTTCGCGGACTGGGCGACGTCGATCGCCAAGGCGTACAGCGACATCTTTCTGACCGCGCCCTTCTTCCCGAGTGCTTCGGCCTCCGCGGGTTCCATCCAGTTTCTGCGCCAGACACCCGACCCCACGGTGCAATTCGTTCGCCGAACCCGCCTCGAAGCGATCCGGGCGCAAGACACGCCACACTACACCGACATCTTCGATTTGGATCTACGCGATCCTCAGGCGAAGGAGGCCCCACGCGATGTGGCCGCCTCGGTTGTGGCTCACAACGAGCGAATGATCGAGCGCGAGGGCAAGGCGGAGATCCAACGGATCTTGAACGATATTCGGGAGGACCGGGAGCGGACCTACGCAAGGCTGTTGCCGCTGCTCTAACCGTGTCGGTGTCAGCGCCGGAGCTTGCGGCCTACGTAGCCTGATGAGATCACGGCCCACAACGCGCCCGAGATCAACCCGCCGGTATGGACCCAGTTCGCGATGTGTCCGACCCAGCCGGTGAAACCGAGGGCTAGCCAGATCAGCATGAAGGTCGCCAACTGTTGCGGCATTCGGTATGGGAAGCTTGGGTCTAGGCGGCCTCGGACCCAGATGAAGGCGAGCAAGCCATAGACTACGCCTGACATTCCGCCGAACTTCGTCGGTCCCGAGATGACGTACTCGAGCACGTGCGAAAACGCGGCCGTGACGAGGACGAAGATCAACAGGTAGCGGGCAGAGAACACGCGCTCGATCGCCGTGCCGAGGTCCTTGAGCCACCACAGATTGAACGCAATATGCATCAGGCCGAAGTGTAGGAACATCGGTGTGAACAGGCGCCACGGCTCGCTCTGCCAGATCACGTTGACGTCGCCGAACACATAGACACCCCTCACGAGGACGAGTGGCACGAAGGTGAGATAGCGAACGACATTGTCGTTGTCGCCCATGTCCGACAGGACAAACACCGCGACGCAGATGCCCATCAAGCTGGCGGTCACGGTTCCGACGCGCATGTTCTGCTTTGCGTCGATCCGCTTCCGAATCTTTTCTGTCCGTACCCTGAGTTGCTCGTCGGTCTTGGCTTCTTGGCGACGCTGTGCACGAGCTTGTCGCGCCATGTCGGAGACCTGTCTAGAACCGGGGTCGAATCCGTTCACAAAGGCGCGCGCTTGCTCCATCCGGTCCTCGTCGTGAACCCAAACCGCAAATGTGCTGTCTCTCGTTTCCTTGATCGTCGTCGCGACGCCGTCTGCGTACAGGGCGTCGCCGAGGGTGTTGGCCTCAGCTTCATCGGGCACGGTCGTCAGTAGGCGCATCGCGGGGCGGAGTGTAGCCGCTTCGATCGCTGTTTCAATCGCCGCGGACCATCGAGTACATCACGCAGTCGCGAGGGACGTCCGACCGATTCGGATGATGCCCGTACTGCCTAAGCCGTCCTTCGTACCGCATCCCTACCTTTTGCATGACTCGGGAAGAACGGGTGTTCTCTTCGTCGCAGAGCGCCTGGATACGCACGATCCGGTCGTCTTGGAAGGCAGCCGCACACACCTGCTTCATCGCTTCGGGCATGTACCCTTCGCCCCAGAAACGGCTGCCAAGCGCAAACCCGATCTCCGCCCGGTGGAAGTGGACCGTGCAACCAATCGTCCCCACCAGTGCGCCGTCCTCTTTGCGTTCCATGAGCCAGATTCGGTGGCCCATGCGGAGGTCCCAGGCGTCGATCGCTTGCTGGAAGTACTCCCGGGTCTGGGCGGGACTCGTGTGGGCCGTCCAGGTGAGGTAGCGGGTGATCTTCGGGTCACTCGCGTAGGACTCGAAGGCGTCCTCGGCGTCCTCGATGGTCGGGCGCCGCAACACGAGCCGCGCCGTTTCCAACTCTTCGGGCGGGAACTCCACGGTGCGCGTATAGCACGACCCCGCTTCGCGATGGATCCGCTTCGGACCAGCTGATACGTTGCGGTCCATGTCCGGCTCGGAGCCACTTGATGATGCCGTCCTTCGCTTCTGCGAGCGGCTCGGCTATTCATTCAAAGAGAAACGACTTCTGCTCGACGCGCTCACCCATAGCTCGTTCAAGAACGAGCGACCCGATGTCGCCCTGGCCGACAACGAACGCCTCGAGTTTCTTGGCGATGCAGTGGTCGGCCTCATGGTCGCATCGTTGCTTTACACTCAGTTTCCCGACTCCGACGAAGGCGAGCTCACCAGGCGGCGGGCCGATTTGGTCAGCGAGAAGGGCCTTTTCGAAGCGGCGCAACGCATCGGTGTCGGCGATGCCTTGAGGCTCGGGAAGGGCGAGGAGAAGTCGGGCGGTCGCTCCAAGGCTAGGCTGCTGGGGAGTACGCTCGAAGCCTTGCTCGGCGCGATCTATCTCGACGGCGGAGCCGATGCGGCGTTCGAGACGACTCGCCGGATCTTCGAGCCGCGGTTGCATACCAGCGCTCCGGGCCACCGGGATGCCAAGTCACGCGCCCAAGAGTGGGCGCAGGCGCATCTCGGCGGGACGCCGAGTTACCGGATAGTCGGAACGGAAGGGCCCGACCACGATCGGGAGTTCACCGTGGCGCTCGAGCTCAACGAGGAGGAGGTAGCGACGGGCGCAGGCCGCTCAAAGCTCACAGCAGAACAAGCCGCAGCCACCGCCGCCCTCAACATCTGGGCTTCGACAGAAGATCCCTCTCCGTAGTTTGCGGAGATTTTCGTCTGTGGCCAAGCGCCCCCACAGGGAACGACTGAGAGTTACACCAGTGCCGCGCAGGGAGGGACCGAGGAGGTAAGCCGGCCACAGACGAAAATCTCCGCAAACTACACGGC
>JAUXFZ010000228.1 GCA_030622585.1 Myxococcales bacterium | reverse complement strand
TGATCGCGGTCATCTTCGTCGTCGAATCGGATCCGGGCGTTCCGATCCCGCGAGCCCGCGTCACTGTGGACGGGGACCCCGCGGGGGAGAGTGATTCGCAGGGCATCGTGCAGACGCAGGTCCGCGGGGCACCCCGGCAGCGATTGATGATCCAGCACGAGTGTCCGGCAGGGCACGCGGCTCCGACCGAGCCCAAGGTCCTCAGGCTGCGGAGTTTCGAAGGGCTCGGTGGCTTCGAGCCGCCCCCCTTGGAGATCACGCTGCGGTGCACGCCCACGGAACGAATAGCGGCCTTCATCATCAAAGCACAGAACGGCCCCGATCTCGCTGTCCTTCTCAACGGGGAGCCGGTCGCTCGCACCAACGGGTCAGGCGTTGCTCACTTCTCCATGCGGTATGCCGCCGGCACGGATCTCACGCTCGCGCTGGACACGCGGGAGCACCCGCACCTGCTCCCCCAACTCCCGACGCGGCTCTTTACGGCGGCCAACGCGGATGAGATCTTCGTTTTCGATCAGTCTTTCGAGGTCAGAAACGAACCGCGTCGCCGCGCGCGCCGACGCCCGAGAATCACCAAAATTGAGTAGACGAGCGGGGGCGTACTACAATCGCCGGCATGACTGAGCGGGCGGATGTCGTGGTTGTGGGCGCCGGGCTGTCGGGGCTTTGTGCTGCTCGCAAGCTTCGTGCTCAGGGCGCGTCCGTCGCGGTGATCGAGGCGCGTGAGCGCGTGGGTGGGCGCACGCGGACTGAACAGATCGGGCGGGGCACGTTCGATGTGGGCGGGCAGTGGATTGGGCCTGGGCAAGAGCGCGTGCGTGCGCTTGCGAACGAGCTTGGGATCCAAACGTTTCCGACGTACGTCAAAGGGAAGAAGGTGTTGGAGGTCGAAGGGAAGGTGTCGACCTACAAGCGGTCGATTCGTTCGATGTCGGTTCCCAACCTCATTCAGATGCAGGGGGCGCTCAGCTATCTGAAGCGCGTTCGCAAACGGATCTCGCCTTCGGGGCCGATGACCGCTGAGGGCGCCGAGGCGCTCGATGGCGAGACTCTCGAGACCTGGCGAGCGAGGTTTGTGAAGTCGGACAAGATCAACGCGGTGATGGACGCTGCCATTCGAACGATTTTTGGCGCCGAGGCCCGTGACCTATCTGCTCTTTACTTCTTGATGTATCTCAACGCGGGTGGCGGGATGCTGAGCCTTTCGGAGGCGCGTGGGGGCGCGCAGCAGGATCGGTTCGTCCCCGGGGCACAGTCGCTTTCGTTGGCGCTCGCGAGAGAGCTGGGCGATGCGGTGGCGCTAGGGTTGCCGGTTCGCAAGCTCGTTCAGGGGAGCGACGGGGTGGATGCTGTGTCCGACAGGCAGACCATTGGCGGCCGGTATGCGATTGTCAGCGTGCCGCCGGTGCTTGCTGGACGCATTGAATATGAACCCGCAGTTTCGGTTGGGCGGGATCAACTCACGCAACGCTTTGCGATGGGCGCCGCAGTCAAGGTGCTCCTGACTTACGAGCGTGCGTTTTGGCGTGACGCCGGGTTCTCGGGTGAGGTCGTGAGCTCCGACGGGCCGCTCAGCGTCGTCTACGACAACACGTCGCATGACGGGCAGCAGCCTGCTCTGATCGGCTTCGTCGTCGGGAGCCAAGCGCGGCAGTGGTCTGCGCAACCTTTGGCCGACCGCCAGCGTCGCGTGACGAGCGCGCTCAAGCGTTACTTCGGGGAAGAAGCGGGTTCGTTCCAAGAGTATCGCGAGCTCGACTGGGGTGCAGAGCCATGGTCGCGCGGTTGTCCGGTCGGTGGACTCCCACCGGGGGTTCTCACCCACTCGTTTGCGCACCTTCGCAAACCCGAGGGCCGGATCCACTGGGCTGGCACCGAATCTGCCACGGAATGGATCGGCTACATGGAGGGTGCCATCCAGTCAGGCGAACGCGCAGCGGACGAAGTCCTGCGACGGCTGTAGCGCCGCCCCCCTTTACCTACTGGGGCTGATGCGGACGGTGACGTCTTTGGAGGCGGGGGTGAAGCTGCCCTCGGCGTACCTGTCGAGGGGGACGAGGATGTTGGCTTCGGGGAAATAGGTCGCCACGCAGCGGCGGGGGATCGGGTAGGGGACGACAGTGAAGCGGGGTGCGATGCGGTGTGTGCCGCCGAAGTCGTTGCTGATGTCCACCTTTGAGCCCGCGGCGATGCCGGCCTCTCGCATGTCTTCCTCGTTCACGAACACGACGCGCCGGCCGCCTCGAATGCCTCGGTAGCGGTCGTCGTTTCCGTAGACGGTGGTGTTGTATTGGTCGTGCGTGCGAACGGTCATCATGCGGTAAGCCCCGTCGGGCAGGGACAGATCGGGCGCCGGGTTGATGGTGAACCCGGCCTTGCCGCTTTCGGTATCAAACTCCCGTTCGCGGGCGCCGTTGTAGAGCTCGAAACCACCCGGTTTGCGCACACGCGCGTTGAAGTCCTCGAAGTTCGGGATCGCCTCGGCGATGAGGTCGCGGATGCGGTCGTAGTTCTCGATCAGCCAGCACCAGCTCACGGGGGTCTCCGGGCCCAGCACCTCTTGGCCGAGTCGCGCGACGATCGCTGCCTCGCTGTAGAGATCCGGGTGTGCGGGCTTGAGATGCCCTTGCGAGGAGTGGACGATGCCCATGGAGTTTTCAACCGTCACGAACTGCGGACCATAGGCTTGCGCGTCGACTTCAGAGCGGGCGAGGCAAGGCAAGATGATCGACCACTTGCCGCGAACCAGATGGCCGCGGTTGAGCTTGGTGCTCACGTGGACGGTCATGTCGCAGTTCTCGAGTGCGCGTGCAGTGCGTTCCGTGTCGGGTGTCGCTTGGAGGAAGTTTCCGCCCATCGCGAAGAAGACCTTTGCGCGCCCGTCGAGCATCGCGTGAATTGCTTCCACCGTGTTGAAGCCGGGTTCACGGGGTGGATCGAAGTCGAACACTTCTTGAATGCGATCGAGGAACGCCTTCGAAGGACGGTCATGAATGCCCATCGTGCGGTCGCCTTGCACGTTGCTGTGGCCGCGCACGGGGCAGGTGCCGGCACCCGGGATTCCGATGCTTCCGCGCATCAGGAGGAAGTTGACGATCTCGCGGATGTTGCCGACGCCGTTCTTGTGCTGCGTCAAACCCATCGCCCAACAGACGATCGTCTTTCGGCTGCGTACGATGATCTCGACAGCGCGCTCGAGGTCAGCCCTCGCGATGCCGGCAGCCTCGAGGAGCGCATCGACGTCTTGCGACTCCAGGTGCGCCCGAAGCTCCGCGAACCCGTCGGTGTGACGCTCGATGAACTCCTCGTCGAGAACTTCGCCGGGCGTGCGGGCCTCGGCTTCGAGGAGCAAACACATCAACGCCTTGAGCAGCGCAACGTCGCCGTTGATCTGCACCTGAAGGAACAGGTCGGCGATTTGCGTGCCTCCGGTGAGCACCTGGCGGGGGCTCTTCGGGTCGATGTAGCCCATCAAACCCGCCTCGGGAAGGGGATTGATGGCGATGATCTGCGCGCCGTTCGCTTTCGCCTTTTGCAGGGCCGTCAGCATGCGCGGATGGTTCGTGCCTGGGTTCTGCCCCATCACGATGATCGTGTCCGCTTCGTGCACATCATCGAGCGTGACGGAGCCTTTGCCGATGCCGACGGTCTGACCGAGGCCGACGCCGCTCGACTCGTGGCACATGTTCGAGCAGTCCGGGAGATTGTTCGTTCCAAAGGCGCGCACGAACAATTGGTAGAGGAACGCGGCTTCGTTGCTCGTGCGGCCGGAAGTGTAAAAAACTGCTTCGTTCGGGGAGTCGAGCCCCTCGAGTGAGTCCGCGATGCGCGTGAACGCCTCGTTCCAATCGATCGGCTCGTAGAAGCGCGAGCCGGGGCGAAGCATGAGCGGTTGCGTGAGCCTGCCCTGCAGACCGAGCCAGTAGTCGGACTTCCTCGCGAGCTCGTCGATGCTGTACCGTTGAAAAAACTGCCAGTCGGCGCGATGCCGGGTGGTTTCCCATGCGGCCGCTTTGGCGCCGTTCTCGCAGAACTCGGTGAGCGCGGCGCGGTCGTCCGGGTCAGGCCATGCGCATCCGGGGCAGTCGAAGCCGTCGGTTTGGTTCATGCGCCCGAGAATGCGGATGGCGGAGGGGATCGAGTGTCCGTGCTTGTGCATGTGCGCGCACGAGGAGCGGACGGATGCGAGACCTGCTGCCTTCGTTTTCGGCGCTTCGACGACCAGCTCGTCGTCGGTTTCGGGTGGCTCGGCGCCGCTCGGTCGGTGGTCCGTCATCAACTCGCTTCTACCGAGACGAATGCACGCTCGCTCGCTTCGAGCGCGATGCGCTCAGCGTTCGAGTAGACGTTGAAACGGTTCTCCCGGGCGAAACCGACTAATGTGAGGTCGAAACGCCGCGCGGTCTCGACTGCCAAGCTCGTCGCGGCTCCGATGGCCACCAACATTGGAAGCCGAGCACGCACCGTCTTTTGAACCAGCTCGAAGCTCGCGCGGCTGCTCACTACCACGAATCCGTCACGGGATCCGGGGGTAATGTCTCGAAGCCACGCGCCGACCAGCTTGTCGAGGGCGTTGTGGCGGCCGACGTCCTCGCGATGCAACACGAGCTCTCCGGCATCGTCGAAGAGGGCGGCACCATGTGTCCCGCCGGTGTGGCGGAACCAGGCCTGCGACTCTTCGAGCGACGCGAGAGCCCTTCGGATGGCGACCGGATCAAACGAATCGTTCTTCACCGGCACCCGGTCGCAGCCCCCTTTCGACAGCGACTCGATCGTCCGCTCGCCACACACTCCGCAAGCGCTGGTCACCGTGAGGTTCCGCTCGAACAGTCGGGACGGCACGACGACGTGTTCGCGGAGCACCGCACGCACCACGTTCTCGGGCGTGTCGGCCTGGATGCAGTGGCGCACGCTGAGCAAATCGTCGATGCCCGCGATGACGCCCTCTGCGTACAGAAACCCTGTGACCAAATCGCGATCATGCGCCGGCGTGCGCATCGTAATCGCCAGCGGGGTTTCCGCGCGCTCATGCGCGTCGCCATGCTCGAGAATGATCTGTAGTGGTTCCTCTACGGCGACCAAGTCGCTGGTGCGCCCCCGCCGCTTGCGTTCGATGCGCTCGACCTTCGTAGAAACAACCGGGGTGCGGGCCATTAGTAGATGCCG
>JAUXFZ010000124.1 GCA_030622585.1 Myxococcales bacterium | reverse complement strand
GCCGATGGCGCCGCCGAAGATCAGACCGGGCAACAGGGCAGAGCTCCTGTGCGCTCCGAATGCGCGGAGGAGCCACCCGGCCCCGACGATCTGAACCAGCAGGGCCACGCTGTTCAACCCCAGATAAAAGCGTGCGAAGAACGGACCGAGCCCCTCGGCCGGGATGTGAGCTGCGACCGTGCTCTTGAAGACGAAGTCCACCACGGTCAGGGCGATCGTTCCCATGAGCACCAGCGTCAGAACGCGCGACAGATAGCTGTCTCGAAGCAGCCAGCCGAGTGGACGTCCCGGCTCGGTGGCAGCGTGGTCCGCCGCCGCTTCGCTCCGGATCTTCCAGAGAAACGGGGTCGCCGATGCGAGGGCCAAGATCACGGTGGCAGCGAGCACGAGCTCGCTCGGCGAAGCGACTCGCAGCACTCCCTCGGCGAGGAGGGAGCCCAGCGTCGCGCCCGCCACGCCGCCCGCTGCGATCGCGGGAAAGATGCGTTTCGCCTGCGTCACGGTGACCGCGTCATCGAGCAGCAGCCAGAACTCGATCAGCACGACCGTGATCAGGAGACCCGTCCACACATAGAATCCGAATGGCGCCCAGGCGCCCATCTCCTCTAGGAGGGCCCAGAAGCTGAGCGTGATGAGCGAGCCGAACACGAGCGATGCCGACAAGAGCTTCCGCCGGTCGCGCACACGGCGGAGCACGCGCTCGTGGACCTTGAGCTCCAGGATCGCGAGCAGGGCGATCGCCAGGTAGGCGCGCGGCAGGTGCGTCGCGGGCAGGCTCGTCAGGAACAGCGTGTCTCGCGCCGTCTCCATGACCGAATGGGCGGTCATGATGGCCAGCAGGCCCACGAAGCCCACGGCGAGATTCCTGCGATCCTCTCGGCGAATGGAAAAACGCATGTGTCAGACGCAACGTACCGCCAAAACACCCATCGGCACATTTCTAGTGTGCGAGAGATTCGAGCTCTTCACACACCGGGCATGGCTAACGAAGGCGCGGGTCGAGCCGGTCTCGTAGCCAGTCGCCCGTCAGATTGAAGCCCAGCACAGTCACCGCGATCGCGCCGCCCGAGAACAGGGCGACGTGAGGGAAACGCAGTAAAACGCTGGTGCCCTGGTCGAGCAGCGCTCCCCAGGACACGGCTTTCCCGGGGCCGAGCCCAAGAAACGACAGCGTCGATTCCGCCAGGATGACCACACCCAGTCCAGTGGTCGCCTGGATGACCAGCGGCCCAAGCAAGTTGGGGACCACATGGCGGCTCAGGATCTGGTGCGTCGGCACGCCGAGCGCGCGCGCGGCCTCGACGAACTCTCGCTCTCTCAAGGTCAGCGCTTCGGCGCGCGCCAGGCGCGCATACAAGACCCATCCGTTGACCGCGAGCGCCACGATCAAGTGCATGAGGCCGGGGCGAGCGACCAGGGCTAGGATGGCGATGTTTAGGACGATCGCGGGGAACGCTTGTACCAAATCTGCGATCCCCGTGATCACGTGGTCGGTGAGCCGTCCGACGTACCCTGCCCACGTGCCGAGCAATGTGCCGAAGACGACCGATACACCGACGACGACGACGCTGACGATCGCGGCGAGCCGCGCGCCGTGGAGCAATGCGCTCAAGATGTCGATTCCGTTGTCTCCGGTTCCGAGTAAGTGCGTCCACGAAGGAGGCTCATACTCGTGCAAGAGATCGATCATGAGCGGGTCATAGGGGGCGATCCATGGACCGACGAGAGCTAACACGAAAAAACAGATCACGATGCCGAGTCCGATCGGGGTTCTCCGGAGGCGAGCGCGAACCCGTTTCATGACAGCCGTACCCTCGGATCGACTACCCCGTACGCCAAGTCCACAACCAGGTTTACGACCACGTAGATCACGGCGATGATGAGCACGCAGCCCTGAACCACTGGGATATCACGGGCGAAGAACGCATCGAGAAACAGCGTGCCGAGACCCGGTCGCTCGAAGATTTTTTCGGTGACGATCGTGCCGGAGAGCAGCGCTCCGAGTTGAGCAGCGCCAATCGTCATCACGGGCAGCATCGCGTTGCGAAGCGCATGGCGGAGCAACAGTGGAACGGACGGAACCCCTCGTGCGCGTGCCGCGGTGATGTACTGCTGCGCAAGCACCTCGATCATCGCTGCGCGGGTCTGCCGGGTCAGCACAGCCGCGAACGCGGTTCCGACCGTAACCGCCGGGAGAATCAACGCCTCCGGGCCGGCCAGGTCGTCGCCCGGTAAAGGCAGCCAACCGAGCTTCACCCCGAACGCGAGGATCAGGAGAGGCCCCAGCCAGATGTTCGGGATCGCCAAGCCCGCTACGGCGACGGTCGATGCGATCTTGTCCCAACCCCTGCCCGCTCTAGCTGCCGCGATGGTGCCGAGCGGTATCGCCACCGACCATGCGACGAGCAGGGCCGCGATGGCGAGTACGATCGTGTGCGGCAGCACCTCGCGCATCATCGACCACACGGAGCGATCGGGTCGCCGGAATGATGTCCCCATGCTCCCGTCGGCCATATCACCCAGGAACGAGAGGTACTGCTGTCCTACCGGTCGGTCGAGATCGAGCGCACGGCGCAGCTCGGCTTTCTCTTCAGGGCCGGCCTGGTCCCCCAGGATCGCTTCCACGGGGTCGCCCGGGATCAGGCGCACCAGCAGGAACACGATGGTCACCAAGCCGACGACGGTCAGCAGTGCCCGCAGGACGCGGCCCAGCAGATACCGCAAGAGGCCCGGGGACATCATCCGGACCATTCTACGCTCGATCGGCAGCGGCGTCGGTTTCCCTACCGAATCGGGCTACAGGCCGCCGTCGAACCCGGGCTGCGTCAGCGCGGCGGGCTGGGGGCTCCCTGGTGTCAGCGCCACGCAGATCTTGGATTCCGCCCTGCCGGAATCGAGGTCGATGACACGGGCGACCCGTTCATCGGCCGGCAGGTTGGGGTCGAAGGCCCCGGTCGTCGTGATGTCATTCGGGAGGACGCAGGAGTACTCGAAACGACCGCAGTCTCCGCTGTTGCCGCAGGTCTTCATGCACCAGGTCTCCGCCGTGCGGCTCGGGATGAAGCGCCACTCGACACATGCTCCCTCCGGACAAGTGTCCGCGTCGCATGAAAAGACCGTGCAATAGCCACCGGGCTGGGCCAAGGCGCACTGGCGCACACCCGTGACCGAACAGTCCGTGGAGTTGCCGCAGGCGTCTCCGATGTGCTCCTTGCACCCCGTCCCAACAAGACTGGCAAGACCCACAAGACCAACCCCCAATAAGATAGTCGCGCGTCGCATCGTCAGCGGCGGAGCATACGGGACGCCTCCCTCGATCGCCAATCGCTCTGCGCCGACGCCAATGAGTGATAGATTCCATCCATATTGCGACGTTTTTGGATGGGGATGGGGTTCGCACTGCTCGTCGGCGCTGGCGCGCTGGCCGACCAAGGGCTCGATCGTGTTGCGACCTTGGTTCGGACGGGCGACGAGTTCGGCGCTCTGAGAGAGATCGCGCTCCTTCCCGGGAGCGTGCGCGGTGAAGATACCTTGCGGTACCTCGAGGGGCGACTGCTGTTGGACGTGGGGCGGCCCTGCGATTCCATGAACAAGCTCGCACGAACGCCAGTCAACCTCCCGGAGTCGATGCGCAACGACTCGACGCGCCGTTGGGCGACCGCCGCGGCGCAGTGCGGGCACTGTGCCGAAGCGCGGCCGGTACTGTTGGAGGCCGCATCGAACGATGTTGCTGTAACTCGACGCGACCGCGCGATTGCCGCCGATTGCGCGTTTCAGCTCGGGGAGCTGGAAGTCGCCGCACAGGAGCTGGCTAGACTCACGCGTCGCAAACACGGTGTCGACAATCGCGTCGCGCTACTCGCGATTCTTTCGGATGTCTATGTCGATCTCGGACGCCCCGATGACGCCAGAGCCGCCGCACTCGACGCGTGGAAGTCCGCCATCGAACCCGGGCAGCAGGACACGGCCCGGAAGTTGGAGGACCGCGCTTCGCCGGACGTTGCCGACCGGATTTCCCGTGCTGAGGAGCTGATGGATGCTCGCCGCTTTGCGAAAGCGGTCGACGAGCTCGAAGCGCTCGACGTGGGAGATGAGGTCGCTGCACGGTGGCGCCACGTGTATGGCATGGCCCTCTTTCGAACGCGCACGCGCTACCTCGACGCTGCGCGCGTGCTGTACCAGTCGTCGTTGCTACGGGGTGAACACCAAATCGAGGACGCCTTTCACTCGGCTCGGGCGTTGTCCCGCGCGGACAAAGATGCGCGCGCGATCCGTTCGTATCGGCGGTTTGCTCAGCGGTACCCACGCAGTAAGCGCGCGCCCGAGGCTCGATTTCTTGCGGCGTGGCTCGAGGTTCGGCTCGGCCGCGCCAATGGTGAGAAGCAGATGGAGCGGCTGCTGAGAGGCAAGGCTCGAGTGCGCGGGCGATGGCGTCGGTCCACGGTTTGGGAGCTCGGCTTTCGCGCGTTCGAGACGCGTCGCTACGCCCGGGCGGCTCGCTACCTCGCCCAGTACACGACACTGGTCACCGCCTCGATGGACGAGGCGCGCGGCTTTTATTGGCTGGGTCGCTCCTACAGGCGCGGACCGAAGGCTATCGACGCGTATCGCAAGGCCATCGCCGTCGAGCCGCTTCATTGGTACGCGGTCCTCGCGGCGGGCCGGTTGAAGCGGCTCAAAGTGAAGCCGCCTGCGCCGTTCGAGAACGCAACATCACCGAGCTCGGTGGAGGTTCCCGAGAGCGACCTCCCCGTGCCCGAGACCTTCGAGACCTATCGACGCCTGGGACTCGACCTCGACGGCATCTCCTGGCTCAACACACACGAGAACGCGCTCGTCGCGGACTACCCGAGGGCGCAACGCATTGCCCTTCTCGCGCAGTTGTATCGCGACGCAGGCGCCTACCGCGACGCACTCCTCGTTGCCCGACGGCGCATGTCGTATCTTCATAGTGATCCCGCGGCGTATCGCTGGTGGTGGGACGCCGCATACCCGATGCCGTGGCGCTCGATCGTCGATGAGCACCGAGCCGATCTTCCTCGCGCTCTGGTCTATGCGACCATGCGTCAAGAGAGCGGCTTCCGTCCCGAGGTCGTCAGTAGAGCGGGTGCGGTCGGGCTCATGCAGTTGATGCCAGAGATCGCCACGAAGCTCGCCGGAAGGCCCGTAACTCGGTACATGCTGCGGGTGCCCGAAACCAACATTGCTCTTGGGCTCGACGAGATGACCGCGCTGGCCGCCGAGTTCGATGACGTCTACCCGCTGAGCATCGCCGCGTACAACGCCGGCAAGAGTCGAGTGAGACGCTGGCTCAAAGAGAGCAGAAGAATGGCGCTCGACCGCTTCGTCGAGCGAATTCCGTTCAACGAGACGCGCAACTACGTGCGGCGGGTGACGACACATTACGCGAGATACTCCTATTTGGACGATCCGGAGTCGGGCTGGCCCACCCTGCCCGCGTTCGTTAACCCCTGATTTGCTCCCGCGCGTCCGTTCGATAGACTGGTCTGGACGATTTGGGTTGCCGGCGATGGGGTCGAAGGCCAATAGAGGGTCCGATCAGCTGCGACCTCTCGCGGGCGTGTGAACACGAATGAACTTCATTGCTGCAGGGCTCTCCGACGTCGGACGTCAGCGAGAGCACAACGAGGATAGCTATTGCATTCTGTCCGAGCACCGCTTGTTTGTGGTCGCCGACGGCATGGGTGGCCACCGTGCAGGCGACGTCGCGAGCCACATGGCCACGACAGAGATGACCGCCTTTTTCGACGCTACCAGGGCGGATGGCGACGCCGGCGACTGGCCGGTGGAGGACGACTCGCGCTTGACTCCGGATCAGAACCGGCTCGTCGCGGCTGTGAAGCTCGCGAACCAGCGCATCTTCCAAGCCTCCGTCGGGGATCGTTCGGTCCAGGGAATGGGCACGACGGTCGTCGGCGCTCTGTATGTGCGGGAGGACCGCAAGATCCACATCGCGCATGTGGGCGACAGCCGGGCGTATCGAGTTCGCGCGGGCGACATCACGCAGCTCACTCGTGACCACTCCCTGCTCAACGACTACTTGCTCGTGATGCCCAACCTGACCGATGCGCAGCGAGAGCGTCTGCCAAGCAACGTGATCACGCGCGCGCTCGGGATGCAGGAGGGCGTCGCGGTCGATCTGTCCTTCGAGGACGTCGAGCCTGGCGACGTTTACGTTCTCTGTTCAGATGGCCTCAACGGCATGGTCAGCGACGACCGCATCCTCGACATCGTTCACAACGCGGGAGCGGATGTGGAAAAGGCCGCGAAATTGCTGGTTGCTCAAGCCAACGAGAACGGCGGCGAGGACAACACCACTGTCGTCGTCGTCCGGATCACCGAGTGATCATGCCGAAGACTCTCGAAATTCGGCAATTGCTGGACTGCACGGAGAAAGACTTCTGGGCGCGAATCTTCCGCAACGAGGAGTTCAACGACTACCTATACGACGGGCTCGGCTTCAAGTACGAGCTCCAGGAGTGGAACCCCGATACCGGCTATCGGCGGGCCAAGCTGTGGCCGATGCAGCAGATGCCGAGAGCCGTTGCCAGCGTGCTGGGCGAGCGGTTCAGCTACATCGAAGAGGGGACGTTTGACGCCGCAGCCGGGCGATACGACTTTCGAGTCATCACTTCGGCGATGACCGATCGCATTCGGGTTAGAGGGGCCGTTACGGTCGACGCGGTATCATCGAATCAATGCGAACGCCGTGTGACGCTCGAGATCGGCGCGGACGTGTTGGGTCTCGGCCGCCTCATCGAGGCGTACTTCGTCGCTACGACACGTGAAGAATACGCAAAGAACGCGGCGCTCGTGAACGAGTACTTGGCCACCGCGCACTAGTGGCCCGCGGGGCGGCCGCCTTTTCGGGGGTCGCTCACTGCGTGAAGCCGGCGAGTCGGCGAGCGCTCGATTTGGATCGCTTGCACGTTGGCCACGTTGCGAATCGATTGGATCTCGTGGCCATAGGCGCGAAGCGCGTCTTGAAGATCCGAGTCGAGCGGCGCTACGGTTTCCACCCGAAGCGCGTCTGGCGCACCTTGATGATGAATGCGTGGAGCCGCCACAGCGTCGCCCGCGCTCATGCCGTG